>JABDJY010000106.1 GCA_013003285.1 Alphaproteobacteria bacterium
TCTCGGGCGGGCAGGCGGGGGCCGAGAATGGCGCGTTGACGGTGATGGTCGGCGGCGACATCGATATCTTCGAACGGGCCCAGCCAATAATCGATTGTTATGCCCGCGCGTGCGAGCGCATGGGCGAGGCGGGGACCGGGCAGCTGGCCAAGATGGTCAACCAGATTTGCATTGCCGGGGTGGTGCAGGGCTTATCGGAGGCGATCAATTTCGGCCTCAAGGCCGACCTCGATATGGCTAAGGTTATCGACGTCATCTCCAAAGGCGCGGCACAGTCGTGGCAGATGGAAAACCGTTGGGAGACCATGGTCGCCGGCGAGTTCGACTACGGTTTCGCGGTCGACTGGATGCGCAAAGATTTAGCGATCTGCCTGGCCGAGGGCGACAAAAACGACGCCCGTCTGCCCGTCACCGCTCTGGTCGATCAATTCTATGCGCACGTTCAGGCCCGCGGCGGCAAGCGTTGGGACACCTCAAGTCTGATCCATCTGCTGGCGAACGATTAGCATCGAGGCAAACTTCGTCGATACGCGTCGCGCAGCACCGGTCTCTCAGTTCTAGGAATTAGTCCGCGCGACTATCTAATTTACGCTCGCGTGAGAATTCGGCTGCTCAGTGCCCGTCGTCACTTGGATCGTCAACGAGACGGACAGATTTCCAGAACTATCTCTGGCCCGCGCCATAAGCGTATGCTCGGCACTGGCCTCACCGGCAGGCGCCTTCCAGCGATAGTCGTAAAAAGTTTCCGACGTCCATTTTGCTCTGCGCCAGCGTTTGCCGCCATCGGTACTGACTTCCACCCTCAGTGTTCCTGACAGGTCCTCGCCATCACTGGCGTCCACCACAACGATCACGGAGCCGCTAACGAGCGCCCCGCGTGCGGGGCTGACGATTCTCACCACCGGGGCGGAATCATCATCATTATCGAGGGATTTAGCCTTCTCTGCCGGCGTCGTCGCAGCCAGCAAATTATTTATGCCGTCGACTAGCCAATCCAGGGGAGAACTACCCGACGATCCCGAGCCACCCGAACCGCTCGCATTTCCAGCAACCTGTTCTCCGGCCGCATTCGACCCGGAATCACCGTTGGAACCAGCCCCCGAACCACCGCCGGTACCACCACCAGAATTTCCGGAACTGCCAGCACCGCCGCCTGCACCGCCGTCACCGCCTTCGCCGCTGTCAACCAACTCCGAACCGCTTCCCGATGAGCCGCCACCGCCCGAACCTGAACCGCCGCCCTCGACGCTACCGGAACTAGCACCTGATCCGCCACTAGATCCGCCCGAAGTGCCACCGATGCCACTCGAACCGCCCGAAGTTCCTCCGGAACCACCCGATCCGCCTGACGTGCTACCGCTGCCAGTCGAACCACCGGAAGTGCCGCCCGTACCGCTCGAGCCACTGGAGGTACCGCCACTGCCCGTCGAGCCGCCCGATGTGCCACCTATGCCGGAACCACCGGAAGAGCCACCAGAGGTACCGCCTACACCGCTGGAACCGCCCGAGGTACCACCGCTGCCGGACGAACCGCCCGAACTGCCACCCGTTGTGGTACCACCTGAACCGCCGCCTGTTGTGGTGCCACCCGAGCTGCCACCCGTTGTGGTGCCGCCTGAACTTCCGCCTGTACCGCCACCTGATGTGCCGCCAGAACTACCGCCTGAGCCACCACCAGTAGTACCGCCAGAACTACCGCCCGAGCCGCCGCCGGTACCGCCGCCCGAAGAACCACTTGAGCCGCCAGAACCAGGCAAACCGCCGCTCGCAACCTCCAGCCCACCACCAATATCGAGGTAAAATCCCCTAAGATTATAACCGAGCGAGGTCATGCCGCCTGCCGCGACGATAGCAATAAGCGCAATTACGAAAGCATACTCAACCGCGATAGCGCCCGACATATTTGTCGAATAGCGTTGTAATAGGCGCGGAAGTTGAAACATTAGACGTTGCTTTGTTTCGAGCGGAACTCGCTCATGGATTGGCCCCAACTTAGCGGATTAGCTGATGTTTATCGTGCATCACGAGAATCGCTGTCCGCTAACTACCGACTCATTATACGACTAAATAACAAAATATTGGCAGAAAATGACACGTTTACGGGTAAATAATAGTTACAGTTTTATATATCAGGGACATACAGCCTCATTTTCTACCCTTGCCAACAGTAACGAATAGATACCGTTAAGGTTGTGACAGCCATCATAGATTGCCCCTCAGCTACGCACGGGCCTCGATTCATTGTTCGTTTTCCGCTGGAAACAGAGGTAGAAATTCGGCGAGTTGGCGGGCTGTAATACCCAAATAGTAGATGACTATTGCGGTTAACGACCTAAATTGGCCGATAGTTTGCAATCACAAAGCATTTATTCCCGGTTCTAAGGTTGTTGCGGTAACCGCTTGAAAATACGCAGATTGTTTCACCTGCTTGCGCACATGCAAGTTGTAGTTTTGTCGCGTGTAAAATTTGCCACAGGGACCGGCCTCAATATTCACATTCATAATCGTGAGCCATTGCATCGCACCGTGCGTAAATCGATACTGGGCGTTCTATCGCTCGTGTCAGGTGCCCGATGAAATTTAAGCTGGTTCTGTTCAGTTTAGCGCTGCTGTTTCGCTATGCAGGTTGGCGCAGCGCGGCGTTTCGTGAACGGCTGGCAGAGCGCGACCTGTCGGTCGTGCTGCGCACCGAAGATGGCTCGATCGGGCGCACGTATGTTTTCGGCGGCGGCCAGGTGACCTCCAAGGCCGGGATCGACGCGACCGCCGACCTGGCGCTGGTCTTCAAGACCGCCGAGATCGGCGCGCGGCTGTTGATGCCGCCGCTCGATCAGCTCGAACAGATCGAGGCCATGAAGAACTTCCTGTTCCATCCCGAGGGACCTGACGAGGCCGCGGTGTGGTTCGCGCAAACGGTAATGACGGCGCTGGGCGCCGGCTGGAAAATCGGCCGGACGGCAGGCGACGGCACCACGCGCTATTGCACCATGACCAATGGCGGGCCGCTGTTTGTCTATGTGAAGGATGGCAAGATCGTGCGCACCACGCCGATCGTGTTCGGCGACGACGATGCGCAACCCTTCACCATCAAGGCCCGCGGCAAGAGTTTCACGCCGCCACGCAAGACCTCTCTATCGCCCCACGGCATGAACTGGAAGGCCATGGTCTATGCACCCAATCGGCTGCTGACCCCCCTGAAACGGGTCGATTTCGACTCCACTGGCGAGCGTAATATCCAGAACCGCGGCATCTCGGGCTATGCCCCCATTAGCTGGGACGAGGCGCTCGATATCGTCGCCGGCGAAATCAAGCGCATGAAACGCGACTATGGCCAGGGCGCCATCGCGCAATCTAACGGCTCGCATCATACCTGGGGCAATATCGGCTACTATCTCAGCGCCAAGATGCGTTTCATGAACGCCATTGGCACCACAGAAGTTCACCACAATCCCGACAGTTGGGAAGGTTGGTATTGGGGCGCCGTGCACCATTGGGGCGGTTCGCTGCGGGTCGGCGGCGGCGAGCCCTTCGGCACCATCGAGGACTGTCTGCAAAACGCTGAGATGGTGGTGTTCTGGTCGAGCAATCCGGAAGCCACCAACGGTATCTATTCCGGCCTCGAGGGCTCGGTGCGCCGCCAATGGTTGAAGGATACTGACATCGAGTTGGTCCATATCGACCCACATCTCAACGACACGGCGCAATTCCTCGGCGGCAAATGGATCGCGCCGCGGCCCACCACCTCGCCGGCGCTGGCGCTGGCGATCGCCTATGTGTGGCTGACCGAAGATCTGTATGACAAGGCGTATGTGGAGACCCGCACAAGCGGCTTCGAGGTCTGGTGCGATTATATACTGGGTAAAGACGACGGCACGCCGAAGACCCCGGAATGGCAGGAGGCGGAGACTAGCGTGCCGGCCAAAGACGTGCGCGCGCTGGCCCGCGCCTGGGGCACCAAGCGGACCTATCTAGCGGTCGGCGGCATGGGCAACACCTTCGGCGGGGCGGCGCGTAATCCCACGGGTAATCAATGGACCCGCATGATGGTCTGCCTGATCGCCATGCAGGGTTTGGGCAAGCCCGGCGTGAATGTGGGCAATCTACAGCTCGGCGTGCCGCATGATTTCGGCTTCTACTTCCCGGGCTATGCCGATGGCGGCATCTCCGGCGACCTGACCCATACCGCCCTGGCGGTCAGCCTCTACCAGCGCATGCCGCAACTGGCGACCATCAACCCGTCGACCCAGATCATCCCGCGCCTGAAGCTGCCCGACGCCATCATCGACGGCCATGCGGAAGGCGAAATTTGGGATGCCCGCACCATTGAGGGCCAGTTCGTTCGGGCGGTCTATCCGGCGCCGGGCCATTCGAAAGTGCATATGCTTTACCGCTACGGCAATTCCATTCTGGGCACGCTGAGCGACGCCAACCGTTATGTGGAGATGTACCGCTCGCCGAACCTTGAGTTTGTCGTCAATCAATCGATCTGGGACGAGGGCGACACCAGTTTCGCCGACATCATCCTGCCGGCCTGCACCCAGTTGGAGCGCTACGATATCGGCGAATGGGCCCATTCGGGCGGCTATGGCGCGCACTTCAATTCCCAGGTCAATCACCGGGTCGTCGCCTTCCAGGCCAAATGCATCGAGCCGCTGGGCGAGTCCAAGTCCGACTATGACATCTTCACGGCCATCGCCATGCGGCTGGGGCTCGGCAGCTATTTCACCGAAGGCATGCGCGATATCGATTGGGCCAAGCGCATGTTCGATGCCTCGGACCTGCCGACCAAGATCAGCTGGAAGAAGTTCATCGAGAAAGGTTATTTCGTCGTGCCGCCCGAGCGCGAGGAGCTGCGTCCCAAACCGGCCTATCGCTGGTTCGCCGAGGGTCGCAAGAAGGACATTCCCGAGGCCATGCCGCTGCCCGGCGACTATACCGAGGAATTCCTCGAAGGCCTGCAGACCCAGACCGGCCGCATCGAGTTCGAGGCCGAGAGCCTCAAGCGCTTCATGCCCGACGATCCCGAACGACCGCCGATCCCTAAATATATCCGCTCCTGGGAAGGCCCCGATGTGGCCGAGCTGGCGCGCTATCCGCTGCGGCTGATCACGCCCCATGTGCGCTACAGCTTCCACACCCAGGGTGACGGCAAGGATAGCTATCTGAACGACGTGAAGGACCATCGGGTGCTGATCGACGGCTATTATTATTGGATCCTGCGCCTGAACCCGAACGACGCGGCGGCGCGGGGTATCGAGGACGGCGATCTGGTCAAGATTTTCAACGGCCGGGGCGCCGTGGTCTGCGCCGCGCAACTCACCGCACGGCTGTTGCCCGGCGTGGCGCATTCCTACGAATCATCGGCCATCTACGATCCCATGGGCGAGCCCGGCCGCTCGGTCGATCGCGGCGGCTGTGTGAACCTGCTGTCGCCGGCACGCACGCAGATCAAGAACGCCCATTCCATGGCCAATGGCCTGTCCATGGTCGAGATCGAGAAGTGGGACGGGAGCACCGAATTCGTCCGCGATCTGCCGCTATCGACCGCGCAAGGCTTGAGCAGGTGAGGGGGCGATAGGATGAAAAAGTGGAACCTCATCGTCGATGTGGCCAACTGCACCAATTGCAATCTGTGTACACTGGCGGTGCAAGACGAGCATGAAGGCAACGCCTTCCCGGGTTATGCCGAGGAGATGCCCAAACACGGTCATCGCTGGATCGAGATCGAGCGGCGCGAACGCGGCACCCCGCCGGTCACCGATGTGGCCTATCTGCCGACCATGTGTCAGCACTGCGATAACGCACCGTGCATAGCCGCCGCGCCGGACGCCATCACCA
>JABDJY010000156.1 GCA_013003285.1 Alphaproteobacteria bacterium
TGGTGAGGTGGAAAGCGCCGAACAGCATATGCGCGATTGGGCGCGGGAGATTGCCGGTGCGCTGTCGGTTGGGCTGATCCCGACAATTACCAAAAGCGCCTTGCCGCAAGTGCTGCCCGACTACACCGAAAGACTGCCGAACGTCGATATTAGGGTGGTCGAAGCCTATTCCGGCACCCTGACCGATTGGGTTGTCTCCGGCGAACTCGACTTCGCGATTGTCACCGAGCCACCGAACCAAGAGGGATTGGTCTTACGCGCGCTATCGGCCGAACCGTTGGCGCTGATCACCGGCCCCAAGAGCGGCTATACCCATCTGGCGCCGGTGCGGATGCCGGACGACATTCCGCCAATCAAGCTGATCATCCCATCGCTACAGCATAGTCTCAGGGGACTGATTGAGCGCCATATCCGCGTCGGCGACATTGCGGTCGAGCGGTTGCTCGAAATGGACGGATTGTTCGGCGCCTTGGAATTTATTCACAATTCCGACTGGTCCGGCATCCTGCCGGTCTCCACCGTGATCGGCGACATGGCGAGCGGCAAATTCGTCGTCAATCCCATCGTCAAACCGTCGATGATGATCGAATATTATCTGATCCACCAAACCCAACGGCCGCTGGATCGGGCCTCGCGCGAACTGGTCGACAGTCTCGAGACCGTCCTTAAAAATTCGGCGGCGGAGTGGTCAAGCTGGCAGAAAAATGCCGGCACGGCAAAGCGACAGGCCGCCGAATAGCAGCCTAACGATTGGAGCCATCCCGATGGCCTCATCCTGAGCCTGACGAAGGATGAAATCCGAGCAATCCTCATGCTTCGACAAGCTCAGCATGAGGAACACTGTGGATTGGCGCTCCCCCAACCACGTTGGCCTTTTATCGCCGTCATAAATAATTATTATGGGCGATTATGGATTTACGCCAGTTAGAGCAATTCGTCGCGGTCTACGAAGAGGGCAGCTTCAGCCGCGCCGCGCGGCGGGAAAACTGCACCCAACCCGGCCTGTCGGTACAAATCCGCAATCTGGAAGGCCAACTCGGGGTCGAGCTGTTCACCCGCAACGCGCGCGGGGTTGCGCCGACAGTCGCCGGAAAACGGCTCTATACCAAGAGCCTCGCGATTTTGAACGCGGTCGAAGACACCAAACTCGATATGCAGAACCTGCAGGGCGATATCACCGGCGCCATTGTCGCCGGCATGGTCCCATCCGTGTCGCGCGGCGCTCTACCGGCAACGCTCTCGCGCTTTACCGAACAACATCCTAATGTGGAAATCCGCCTCGACGAAGCCTATGGCGGCACCTTGACCGACCGGGTCGCCGCCGGCGAGTTGGACTTCGCCGTGATCACCGGCCCCGCCGCCGCCGAGGGCCTGACCAGCGAATTGATCTCGAAACATCTGGTGACCCTGGTCTCCGGTCCTGAATCACCCTTGAAGCACCTCGTCCCCTACCGGCTGCGCGATCTGCCACCGCTGCGCCTGGTACTGCCGTCGGACCGCCACACCATCCGCCAAGTCATCGATTCCAACTTGAAACGGGGCGATGCGCCGGTCACCACCGTGATCGAATCCGACGGCCTCAACGCCACCTTGGAATATGTCCGGCGGTCGGGCTGGTCGACATTTACGCCCATGGCCTCGGTGATCGACGAGCTGGAATCCGGTCGATTGATCATCAACCCCATTGTCCGGCCGCAAATTTCAGTCGACTATTTTCTGGTCCGCCAGTCGCGCCGCCCCCTCTCGCCCGCCGGCGAACAGTTCATCGCCTTGCTGGGCGAAGAACTGACAGAGATCACCCGGCGGTGGCGCCGCATCACCACTAACCGTTAGCGCATAAGCTCAGGAGAGTTCCCATGTCCGACACGCAAACACCGCAGCGCGTCATCGTCACCGCCGGCGGCTCCGGCATCGGTCGCGCCATCGCCGAACGTTTCTTGGCCGCCGGCGCGCGAGTTCATATCTGCGATGTCGCCCCAGATATCCTCGAAGCTGCCATCGCCGCCCATGAAGGCTTGCGCGGCACCGTCGCCGATGTGGGGGTGCCGGCCGATGTGGAAAAGCTGGTCGCCGACGCAATCGGCTGGATGGGCGGGGTCGATGTGCTGGTCAACAATGCCGGTATCGGCGGACCCCGCGCGGCGATCGAAGATATCTCCTACGAAGACTGGAAGCGCACCATCAATGTGAATCTCAACGGCATGTTCTACTGCATCAAGAACGTGGCGCCACTGATGAAGGCCCAGAAGAGCGGCTGCATCGTCAATATTTCCACCGCCTCGGCCAAGGTGGCCCTGCCCCTGCGCTCGCCCTATGTCGCCTCGAAGGTCGGTGTGCTCGGCCTCACCCATACGGTGGCGCGCGAATATGGCCCCTTCGGCATCCGCTGTAATTCCATCCTGCCCGGGCTCATCGATAATGAGCGCGGGCGCAACATTCTGGCCAACCACGCCAAGGAGAAAGGCGTGAGTTTCGAGGAGGCCGAGGCCGATTTCCTCGAATTTATATCCCTGCGCGCCTGGATCGACCCCACGGAAGTGGGCGATTTGGCGGTTTTCCTCGCCTCGCCCGCCGGCCGCCATATAACCGGCCAGGATATCGGCATGGACGGCAATGTGGAGTGGGAGATCTAGGCGCCTTCCCTGCGGTGAAAAAATTCAGAAAGGCTCTTTCTTTATTTAACCTATTGGTTAAATATAAGCCCAACATCAATGAGGATGAAGGAGCGACCCCATGGGACAGTTTCACGACAATCGGTTTCCCGGTGAAAGCGAAACCTATCGCGCCAGCCGCGACGCGCTGCTCGCCGCCGAAATAGAACTGCGCAAACAAACCGAGGCGGTCGCTGCCATGCGCCGTGACCTCCCCCTCGGCGGCGAGGTTAGCGAAGACTACGCATTCGATGAGACTATCGCCGGAGATACAGTTCAAACCCGGCTGAGCGATCTGTTCGCGCCGGGCAAGGACAGCCTCTTCCTCTACAGTTTCATGTATGCGCCCGACGCCAATGCGTGCCCGGCCTGCACCGCCCTGCTCGACGCGCTCAACGGCAGTGCGCCGCATATCCGTGACCATATCAATTTTGCCGTGGTGGCGAAGGCGCCGATCGGCCAAATCCACGACTGGGCCGATGGCCGCGGCTGGAACAATCTGCGGCTGCTATCGTCGAACGCCAATAGCTACAATATCGATTACGGCGCCGAGCGCGACGGCAACCAACTGCCGGCAATCAATGTGTTCCGCAAAACCGATAGTGGCGTCTTCCATAGCTATAACGCGGAACTGCTATACGCGCCGTCCGAAGAAGGCCAGCACCCGCGCCACGCCGACGCCATCTGGCCGCTCTGGAGCGTGTTCGACATGACCC
>JABDJY010000180.1 GCA_013003285.1 Alphaproteobacteria bacterium
GTCACCACCAAGCCGAACGGCACCGGCCTGGGTCTCGCCCTGGTGGCCAAAATTATCGATGACCATGGTGGCATGATCGACGTGGAGTCCGCGCCGCGACGCACGGCGTTTCGCGTGCTGCTGCCCATGCAACCCAAAACCCGCGGAGTTGGCAAATGAGCGCGGCCACTATTCTGATCGCCGATGACGACCAGGGAATCCGCACCGTACTGAGCCACGCCCTGGGGCGGCTGGGCCACGACGTTCGCACCACCAGCACCGCGGCCAATCTTTGGCGCTGGGTCGCCGACGGCGAGGGCGATCTGGTGATCACCGATGTGGTCATGCCGGACGAAAACGGCTTGGACATGGTGCCGCGCATTCGAAAATTGCGCCCCGATCTGCGTGTCATCGTGATGAGCGCGCAGAACACATTGCTGACCGCCGTCCGCGCAACCGAACGCGGCGCGTTCGAATATCTCCCCAAGCCGTTCGACCTGAAGGAATTGATCGAAGTCGTCCAACGCGCCCTGACATCGCCGAAAGACGTGGCAGCGCAAGCGGCCCAGCAACCGCAATGGGACGAGGAAGAGAAGCTGCCGCTGATCGGCCGATCCGCCGCCATGCAGGAAATCTATCGGGTGCTGGCGCGGCTGATGGGCACCGATCTGACGGTGATGATCACCGGCGAATCGGGCACCGGCAAAGAACTCGTCGCCCGCGCCTTGCATGATTACGGCAAGCGCAGCTACGGCCCCTTCGTCGCCATTAACATGGCGGCGATCCCCCGTGAGCTTATCGAAAGCGAGCTGTTCGGCCATGAGAAGGGGGCGTTTACCGGGGCGACCAATCGCTATGCCGGCCGCTTCGAGCAGGCCGATGGCGGCACACTGTTTCTCGACGAAATAGGCGACATGCCCATCGAGGCGCAAACCCGACTCCTGCGGGTCCTGCAAGAGGGCGAATATACGACAGTGGGCGGCCGGGCCCCGATTACCGCCAATGTGCGCATCATAGCCGCGACCCATCGCGATTTGCGCACCGCCGTGCGCCAGGGGCTGTTCCGTGAAGATCTCTATTACCGGCTGAACGTGGTGCCGCTGCGCATTCCGCCGTTGCGCGAGCGCAGCGAAGATATCCCGGAGCTGGTCGCGCATTTTCTGTCGCTGTCCCAAGACGGCGTGCTGCCGGCCAAAACCATCGAGCCCCAGGCCATGGAGCGCCTGCAGCGCTATCGCTGGCCGGGCAATGTGCGCGAGTTGGAAAATCTGATCCAGCGGCTGGTGGCGCTCTATAGCCAGCAAGTGATCGATATTCGCACCATCGAAGCGGAACTTTCCGACACGTCATCGTCAGTAGAACCCAATTCAGCCGATGAGACCCAATCGCTAGCAGACGCCGTCGAACGCCATATCCGCCCGTTATTCGCGAAAAATGGCGGCGAGCTGCCCGAAGCCGGCCTTTACGCGCGAACGCTGCGCGATTTTGAGAAACCGCTGATCTCGCTCACCTTGGAGGCGACCGGCGGCAATCAGATCAAAGCCGCGGCGTTACTGGGCGTTAACCGTAATACCTTACGTAAGAAGATCCGCGAGTTAGACATCGAGGTGGTGCGCAGCGTAAAATAGCGCAAGACGCCTTTTCGACCGGGTGAACCACCGTTACAGGGTGGACCCGCGATACGCCGTAGGATGGGTGTGGATAACGAAAATACCCCAATGGTTGCCAACAAGCTGAGTATCAGCGCCGACGATCCTGCCGAATTTTCCGGCGGGGCCATGCGGCGTGACGCTCTGCTGCTGCGCCTATTGGGCCAGTGGACCAGCAGCGGAAATCTGGGCCGACGGTTCTCGATCGGCCTGATGATCTTTGCGGCGATGGCCGGCGCGGCCACATTCTTCGCCATCACCAACGTCTCGCGTTTCGGCATCACCCAAGAGACCGTCTTAATCCTGATCGTGGTCGATCTGGCGCTTGTCCTGTTGTTGGGTGTAACGATCACCTGGGTGATGGTCCGCCTCTGGACCCAGCGACGCGCCGGATCTGTCGGTGCGCGCCTGCACATCAAGATGGTATCGATGTTCGCCCTTGTCGCCGTGCTGCCGGCGATTGCCGTCGTGGTTCTGGCGGCCTTGATCTTCAACACCCAAGTGCAAGCCTGGTTCAATGACCGGGTTCGCACGGCGGTCGAAAACTCGGTGATCGTCGCCGACGCCTATTTGGCCGAACATAAGCGCCTGATTTCCGCCGACGCCGCGGCCATGGGACAGGATCTCAACCGCACCTGGCCCCGGTTTGTCGCCGACCTGCCATCGGTCGAACGCACGTTGGAAATACAAGCCGCCCTGCGGTCTTTGCCGGAGGCCATCGTCTTCGATACGTCGGGTCAAATCATCGCCCGGGCCGGATTGACCGTATCGCTGGAAATCGAGAAGCCGCCTTTATCGGCGATCGAGCAGGCCGAGCGCGGTGAAATCGTAATTCTGACCAGCGACGCGGATGACCGGGTACGCGCCTTGATCGGCCTCGACACCTTCCCGCGGGCGTATCTTTATGTCGGCCGTTTCGTTGATTCCAACGTCATCGGCTATGTCGAGCGTACCCAACAGGCGGCCCAAGCCTATGCGCAACTGGAATCACGGCGCACCGGGCTGCAATTGCAGTTTGCCACCATATTCGTGATCGTGACCTTGCTGTTGCTGCTCATCGCCGTTGGCGTGGGCTTGGGCTTCGCCAATCAAATGACCCGCCCCATCGCGCGCCTCGTGCGCGGCGCGGAACTTGTTCGCTCCGGCAATATCGGCGTGCATATCGATGAGGAAGAGGCGAGCGACGAGTTTGGCATGCTGACCCGCGCCTTCAATCGGATGACGCGCCAACTCGACGAACAACGTAGCGAACTCATCGAGGCCAACCGTCAACTGGAAGACCGGCGGCGGTTCACAGAAGCGGTATTGGGTGGGGTCTCGGCCGGCGTTATCGGGCTCGACCGCGACGGCCGCGTCAATCTGCCAAATCGCTCGGCGACGGTGTTGTTGGGCGCCAAAATGGGTGAACTGGCCGGTCAGTTGCTGGCCGATGTCATACCGGAAATGGCGCCGTCGATCGCGCGCGCGGTCGCCAATCCTGACCGGCTGGTCGAGGACGATGTCACTTTGAGCAGCGGCGATGAGAGCCGAACCCTGAATGTGCGGATCGCCGCCGAACGCGACCGCAAGGACCATGTCATCGGCTTCGTGGTCACCTTCGACGACATGACCGAATTATTGTCGGCCCAGCGTAAAGCCGCGTGGGCCGATGTGGCGCGCCGTATCGCGCACGAAATCAAGAACCCGTTGACGCCGATCCAACTGTCGGCCGAACGCTTGAAGCGTAAGTACGCCAACGAGATCACGTCGGACCGCGAGACCTTCGAACAGTGCACCGAAACCATTGTGCGCCAGGTCACCGATATCGGTCGCATGGTCGATGAATTTTCGGCATTCGCCCGGATGCCAAACCCGGTATTTACCGATACCAATCTGGTTGCCCTTTGTCGGCATGCGGTGGTTTTGCAACAAAACGCCCATACGGACATTACAATTAACACCCATTTCGCCAATGACAGCCTGACCGCAGCTTGCGACGGCGGGCTGCTCACCCAGGCGCTTACAAATCTTTTGCGCAATGCCATCGAGGCAATCGAGGGCCGAACGCCACCGGACGGAGAGGCCACATTACCCGATGGGGTGATCGACGTTACCCTTACCGCTGACGCGCAAGCGGTGCGGATAACCGTTGAAGACAATGGCCGCGGGCTTCCCGAGACCCAGCGTGACCGGCTGACCGAGCCGTATATCACCACCCGCGCCAAGGGGACCGGATTGGGACTGGCCATCGTCAAACGCATCATGGAGCAGCATGACGGCGATCTGCAGTTGGACGACCGCGTACCTGCCGGCGATAGTACGGAAGACGCGTTGACATATAGCCGCGGCGCTCGGGTTACCCTCATCTTACCCATTAGAACCGAATCCCCCGAGACTGATAATAATCAGACTCACACTCAGACAGCTGACGTTGGCGGCTGATAGGGTTGCAATGGCACACGATATTCTAATCGTTGACGATGAGGACGATATCCGCATGTTGATCGCGGGTATCCTCGAAGATGAAGGCTATGAAACACGCCAGGCCGATAACAGCGCCGTGGCGCTTTCCCAGTTGGGCTCACGCCGTCCCAGCCTGATCATTCTCGACATATGGCTCGAAGGCAGCGAAATGGATGGGATGGAACTGCTCGAGAATCTGCAGCGCGACCATCCGCAGGTCCCGGTCGTGATGATCAGCGGCCACGGCTCGATCGAGATGGCGGTACAGGCCATACGGATGGGCGCCTATGACTTCATCGAGAAGCCGTTCAAATCCGACCGTCTGCTGGTCATCGTATCACGGGCCATCGAAGCAGCGCGGCTGAGACGTGAAAACGAAGAACTGAAGTTACGCGCCGGTGCGGAAGGTGAACTAACCGGAACATCAGCGGCGATAAACCAGCTACGCCAGGCGATCGAGAAGGCGGCCCCGACCGGCAGCCGGGTATTGATCTCCGGACCGGCGGGCTCGGGCAAGGAAGTCGCCGCGCGCATGCTGCATAAATTATCGGCACGCACAAACCAACCGTTCGTCGTCATCAACTGTGCCACCATGGCGCCGGAGAGTATGGAACTCGAGCTCTTCGGATCGGAGGCGGATCTCGCCGGTTCGGACAATGCACAGGCCCGGGTGGGGTTATTCGAGCAGGCCCATGCCGGCACCTTGTTACTCGACGAAGTCGGCGATATGCCGCTGGAGACCCAGGGTAAAATCGTCCGTGCCCTGCAAGAGCAAACCTTCGTGCGCATCGGCGGGACCCAGAAAATCAACGTCGATGTGCGCGTGGTCGCGACAACGACACGCGATTTACAGGCCGAAATTACCAACGGTAATTTTCGCGAAGATCTGTACTACCGGCTCAATGTCGTGCCGTTGGAAGTCCCCAATCTGGCGCAACGGCGCGAAGACGTTCCCTTGTTGGCCGATCACTTTATGCAGCAATCGGCCCAGGTCGCCGGCTTGGCGGCGCGTGAAATCGGTACCGATGCCATGGCGTCCTTGCAGGCATATGCCTGGCCCGGAAACGTCAGACAGCTGCGTAATGTCATCGATTGGCTGTTGATCATGACCCCGGCAGATAGCGATAAACCGGTTCAAGTCGATATGTTGCCACCTGAGATTGGGGCGATTTCCCCGGCTATCCTGCGTCAGGATGCCAATGTAGAGCTTCTCAGCCTGCCGCTACGCGACGCGCGCGAAGAATTCGAGCGCCAATATTTGAGTGCCCAGGTGACCCGGTTTGGCGGTAATATCTCGCGCACGGCCAGCTTCGTAGGTATGGAGCGGTCGGCGCTCCACCGCAAACTGAAACTTCTGGGTGTGCAGAGCAGCATCGTCGGGGCAGGGCGACCGGGCAACGGCAGCGCCGAAGATGCCGCCAACTCCGGGACTTAAACGCGCGTAGACCTCGCGCAGCTGAATATCCGCCATAGGGTAATCGTATCTCATGAAAGCAATAATCTGTGGCGCCGGCCAGGTCGGCTCGAATATCGCGCGCGAACTTGCCAGTGAGCGTGTCGACGTCACCGTCGTCGACCAGAGCGCCGAACTCATTGCCCGCATCCGCGATACGCTCGATGTGCGCGCCATGGTCGGACACGCTTCGCTACCCGATGTGCTGGAAGCAGCCGGCGCGGCCGATGCCGACATGATCATCGCGGTGACCTTCGCCGACGAGGTCAACATGATCGCCTGCCAGGTCGCCCATTCCTTATTCAATGTGCCGACCAAGATTGCGCGCGTGCGCGCTCAGAGTTACCGCAAGCCAATCTGGTCTGACATGTTCAGCCGCGATCACATGCCAATCGATGTGATCATCTCGCCGGAAATCGAAGTGGCGCGCGCTATCAGCCGGCGGTTTACCGTTCCCGGCTCGTTCGAAATGATTCCCCTGGCCGACAACAAATTGCGGCTGATCGGGGTGCGTTGCGACGAAGACTGTCCGATCCTCGACACGCCGCTGCGCCAACTGACCAGCCTGTTTCCCGACCTGCATATTACGATCGTCGGCATCATCCGCGAGACCAAACCGATCGTGCCGCGCGGCGATGATCACCTTGAAAGCGGCGATGAAGTCTATCTTGTGGTCGATGCCTCGCATGTCGCGCGTGCCATGTCGGCCTTTGGGCATGATGAACCCGAGGCGCGCCGTGTCGTTATCATTGGCGGTGGCAATATCGGCCAGAATTTGGCGGCCGATATCGAAGAACAGTTCGCCGGGGTCAGCGCCCATCTCATCGAAATCGATAAGGATACAGCGACCGCCGCCGCGCAAATGCTATCGAAGACAACCGTTATCAACGGCGATGCACTAGACCCGGAAATTCTGATAGAGGCTAATATTGGCAATTCCGCCACCGTTGTCGCCGTCTCCAACGACGACGAGGTCAATATTCTGGCTTCGTTGCTGGCAAAACGGTACGGCGCCGAGCGTGCCGTGACCCTGGTCAACAGCAATACCTATACGCCGCTATTGGGGCCGTTGGGTATCGACGTCGTGGTCAGTCCGCGCGCTATCACGGCCTCGACGATCCTGCAGTATGTCCGCCGCGGACGAATCCGTTCGGTCCACTCCATCGGCGAGAATTTCGGCGAGATCATCGAAGCCGAAGCGCTGGAGACATCCAGTCTTGTGGGGCAATCGATCCTCGATGCGCGCTTGCCCAAAGGCGTCGTCATCGCTGCTATTCTGCGCAACGACGAGGTGTTGCGGGTCGACAAAGATACGGTGATCCGCGTGGGCGACCGGGTTGTCCTCTTCGCGACCAAAAACGCCATTCGAAAAGTCGAGCGGATGTTCGCTGTTCGATTGGAGTTTTTCTAGAGTACAGCGCCTTTGGCCGAACCACTCACGCGGATTTGAAGCGCCCTTAATCAGCCCTTCATACCGACATATCTACGCTGCGCGATACGGAGTTTACGAGAGATGGATTCCCCTCGTGGAAAACGCAGCCTAGCCGATCGTTTTATCGAACAACGCGGCGTCCCAAAGCTATACTGGTTGAGCACGGATAAGTATTTCCACGCCACCGGAGCCCGAGCCCATGCCGCGTATCGCCTATGTGAATGGCGCCTATGTCCCGCACCGTCATGCGACCGTGCATATCGAAGATCGCGGCTATCAATTCGCCGACGGCGCCTATGAAGTGGTCAACGCGTTCCGGGGGCGGTTGATCGACGAACGCCTTCACTTGGACCGGCTCGACCGCTCGTTGGGCGAACTCTCCATAGCCCCTCCCATGACCCGGCAAGCCATGCGCTTGATCATGCGCGAGGTGGTGCGGCGCAATCGGATGACCACGGGCCTGTTGTATCTTCAAGTGACCCGCGGCGTCGCTCCGCGCGACCACAAGTTTCCGCCGGCGATAAAACCCGCCCTGGTGATGACCGCACGGTCAATTCCGGAATTTCCGAAAGAAATGCACGACGACGGCGTCAAAATTCTCACTATCCCCGATATTCGTTGGGCGCGGTGCGACATCAAAAGCGTTGCGCTGCTGCCCAACATACTGGGCAAGCAGGCAGCAGCCGAAGCAGACGCTTACGAGGCCTGGATGGTCGAAGCCGGGGACTATATCACCGAGGGCTCTTCGTCGAATGCCTGGATTGTGACAGCGGATAATATTTTGGTGACCCGACCCACCGGCAATCGCATACTCGCCGGCATTACGCGCCGCGCCATTTTCGGGATGGCCGAAGAGCTCGGCTACACTATCGAGGAACGTGCCTTCACCGTGGCCGAAGCCTATGCGGCAAAAGAGGCTTTCATGAGCAATTCGTCGCACTTTGTTACGCCGGTCACGCAGATCGACGATGCGGTGATCGCCAATGGCAAGCCGGGAAATCTCACCTTAGAGCTGCACGAACGCTATGTGCGCTATATGGAGGCGGCAATACCTCTGCAATCGCTCGAGGCATAATATCGATATTTTTTTCCGCCGGCACTAGAATTCCCGCGTTCATCGCTTAAGCTATAGGTGCTATAACAAAGTTCAATAGTTAGACGTCAAAGGCTTTGGATAATAAGTCCAGCGGATAAAGCCGTTGAGGCATCACAAGAAAAAAGACAGGCTGAGGTTTAAAAAATGGCTGCGGAAAAGTCGCAAAACGTCCAGGACGTTTTCCTGAATCATATTCGAAAAACCAAGGTTCCGGTAACGGTATTCCTCGTCAACGGCGTTAAGTTACAAGGCGTCGTGACATGGTTTGACAATTTCTGCGTGCTTTTGCGCCGGGATGCTCATTCTCAGCTTGTCTACAAGCATGCCATATCGACCATTATGCCTTCGGCGCCGGTACAATTATTTGAACCGGAAATCGAAGACGTTGAAGCAGCCGAGTAACACACCCACTTTGGCTTCCTCCAACGGTCACGATACACACGCGACTGGCACTGCGCCGATCGCAACGGTTGTTTTACAGCCGGAATTGCGCGCGCCCCTGGCGGAGCATCGCACCTCTGCCTCTTCACTCGAAGAGACTGTTGGTTTGGCAGAGGCGATCGGCGTGGAAATTGTTGAAGCCCGGGTGGTGTCGGTTAAGAAGCCCCGACCTGCCACATTGTTCGGCCCCGGCATAGTCGACGATATTGCCAAGCGCATCGCCCAATTCGAGGCCGAGCTCGTCATCGTCGGCACCGCGCTGACCCCGGTCCAACAACGCAATCTGGAGCGCGCCTGGAAGGCCAAAGTCATCGACCGTACCGGCCTGATCCTGGAGATATTCGGCGACCGCGCACGTACCGCGGAGGGATTGTTGCAAGTCGATCTGGCAGCGCTATCCTATCAGCGCAGCCGGCTGGTACGGTCCTGGACCCATCTGGAGCGCCAACGTGGCGGCGCCGGGTTCTTGGGCGGCCCTGGTGAAAGCCAGCTCGAAATCGATCGACGCCTGATCGACCAGCGTATCTCCAAACTAAAGCGCCAGTTGGAGCAGGTGCGGCGGACCCGCGGCCTGCATCGGGCCGCGCGCGAACGGGTGCCCTATCCGGTGGTCTCCCTGGTCGGCTACACCAATGCCGGTAAGTCGACTCTCTTCAACCGGCTAACGCAAGCCGATGTACTGGCCGAGGATATGCTGTTCGCTACCTTGGACCCGACCATGCGCTCGCTCGAGCTGCCGTCGGGACAGACGGTAATCCTGTCCGATACGGTCGGCTTTATCCAAGATTTGCCGACCCATTTGATCGCGGCCTTCCGTTCGACCCTGGAAGAAGTGGTCGCCGCCGATCTGGTCTTGCATGTGCGCGATATCGCCCATCCGGAAACCGGCCCGCAGCGCGACGATGTGAACGCCATTCTCGGCGATTTATTTAAGAGCACCGGGATGAGCGCGGAAGAACAGCCGACGATCATCGAAGTTCTCAATAAAGTCGACCTCCTGGACGATGCCCAGCGCGAACTCATCGTCAACCAGGCCACCCGCGACCCCGACGCCGTCACCCTTTCTGCCTTGTCGGGGGAGGGGTGCGACGCGCTGTTGGTCCATATTGAAGAACATATATCGGCCCAGCACATTATCTCCGAGGTCGATATTCCCCTGGCCGACGGCGCAACACTCGCCTGGCTGTACCAGCATGGCGACGTGATCGCGCGCGACGATGGCGAAAGCGCGACCCATCTGAGGGTTCGCCTGAGCCCGGCCGATCAGGCACGGCTGGTGCAGCGCCAGAACAATGGCCAGAACAATGGAACGGAAACCGCCTAACTGCGGTTCGTCCGGCATATCGAGCGATGGTGGAACTCGACAAAGTATCTGAACTGCTGAGTAAGGTCGCAACCGACATCATCTTGCCGCGCCACCGCAAGCTGGGCGAAGGCGACATCAGCGAGAAAGACCATGGCGAACTGGTCACCATCGCCGATACGGAAACCGAAAAATGGCTTAGCCTCGAGCTCGCCAACCTGCTACCCGGCAGCAGCGTGGTCGGCGAGGAAGCGGCTTATGCTGATCCCCGTGTCTTCGAGCGCCTGACCGACGAAATCCCGGTCTGGGTCATCGACCCGGTCGACGGCACCCATAATTTTACCAAGGGCAGCGACATCTTCGCCGTAATCGTGGCCCTGGTAATCGGCGGCGAGACCGTCGCCGGATGGATTTATGAGCCGATCGGCCAAACCCTGGCCTGTGGCGAACGCGGCGCCGGCGTAACCCTCGGTGCATTTGGCGTAGAGTTGGGCAACCCGCAGGACGATCCGCATTGTCATGGCGTCGCCGCCAAACAACTGTTTGAGCGCGCCGAGCGCGATGCGAGCTACATCGACAGAGTCTACCGGCCCAACTGTGCCGGCCATGAGTATATCCAGATCTTGCGCGGCGAACGTTGCTTCACCGCCTATACCAAACTGATGCCGTGGGATCATGCCGCGGGTAGTTTCATGATCCGTGAAGCCGGCGGTTATAGCGCATTGCTCGATTGCAGCCCCTATGATGTGGCCCAGCCGGTCGGCAATTTAATGAGCGCCAGCGACGAAGCGACCTGGTGGCGGGTGCAAACAATTTTGGCCGGTGACGAAGAAGGGAAACAAGACGATGGCTGACGGCAGCAAGGTGGCATTTATCGGGCTCGGCGTTATGGGATATCCCATGGCCGGCTATCTCGACAGCAACGGGCATGACGTAACGGTGTTCAATCGAACGGCTGCGAAAGCCGATGCCTGGGTGGAGCAGCATGGCGGCAAGGTCGCCGCGACACCGCGTGCCGCCGCCGAGGGCGCCGATATCGTGTTTGCCTGCGTCGGCAATGACGACGATGTGCGCAGCGTCACGATGGGACCCGGGGGTGCGCTGGACGGCATGACAGAAGGTTCCATCT
>JABDJY010000196.1 GCA_013003285.1 Alphaproteobacteria bacterium
GCCCTATTCGATCAGGGCGAGGGCTTCGCCATATTCGACTGGTTGACCATCAGTGACGATAAAGCGTGCCAATGTGCCGGAGCGCGGTGCGGCAATTTCGTTGAAGGTTTTCATGGCTTCCACCACCAGGATCGTCTGGCCCTCGGCGACGGTTTCCCCGGCCCGCACAAAGGGCGCTTCGCCGGGCGCCGGCGACATGTAGATGGTGCCAACCATCGGCGACGTCACGGCGCCGGGATGGGTCGACGCATCGGCGCTTTGCGCACCGGATTCGGCAGCTGACTCGCTAGCGGCTGGAACGGTCACCGGGGCGGCCGAGATACTCGCGGGCGCGGCGCCGGGCATGGCGACCCTGATCCGTTTGCCGGCGTCTTCGTACTCGATTTCGCCGAGCCCGGTTTCGGTCAACAGCTCGGACAGCTTGCGAACCAGGTCTGCATCAACGTCGAATTTATCGTCCATGGGCGCGCTTCAGTTCTCGTCGGAAATTATGTTGTTCAGCGCTTGCAGCGCTAAAATATAACTATCGCCGCCAAAGCCGCATATGACACCGGTCGCGGCGGCGCTGACATAGGAATGGTGGCGGAACTCTTCGCGGGCGAAGATATTGGAAAGATGCACTTCGACGATGGGGATTGTCAAAAGACGCAGCGCATCGTGTACGGCGACCGACGTGTGGGTATAGGCGCCGGCGTTAATGGCTAGACCGGCCGCGCTTTCGCGGGATTCCTGAATCCAGGCCACGAGCTCGCCCTCATGGTTGGTCTGGCGAAACTCCAGTGCCAATTCAGCCTGCTTGGCCACCTTGGCACATCGTTTCTCGATATCGGCCAACGTCTCGCCGCCATAGGTGTCGGGTTCGCGTTCGCCTAAGAGATTTAAGTTCGGTCCATTGAGGACCCACACCGTCGGGCTGTTTGCCACGCATCCGGACCTAGCTAGTGAATAACGATCCTGCGGTTATCACACGGGACGATTCACCGCAACGATGCGAGGTCTCCGGGCTTACGGATTTTCGGCGCTGACGATCCAGGTGGCGCTGTCGATTTTCACGCCATCATCGGTCAGGTAATTCTGAATGGCCGCGCTTAAATCGGCACGGATGCGTTCTTGAATATCTGCCGGCGCTTGGGCGACCGGTTGCGCCAGTGGGCCAAGTTGCACGAGCTTGTTCACGCTTCCTGCGACATCGGCTTCGAAAGCCAGTGCCTGATGGTTTGGCGCGATTTCGATGTTGGCGAAACCGGCGCCGGACAGTATTGCGGTTACCCGTTCCGGATCGCGAAACGCGAAAGGACCGGGATCGTCGGGGGCCGGCGGATCGGGCCGCTCGATATACTGCGTCGCGACGGATATCGTCGTGGCCATCCAGGGGTTCAGATCGAGCGGCTGCCAGCATACGAATGCCACCCGGCCGCCAGGTTTAAGGGCGGCACGGATATTGGTGAAAGCGGCCGTGGGGTCGGCGAAGAACATAACGCCGAACCGCGAAAACACCCGATCGTAGTCTTGTGGCGTGAACGCGTGGGTCGCCGCATCGCTATTCTGCAGTTCAATCGAGCTGTCGCCTTGCAACGCCGCACGTTCGCCAGCGCGCTCGAGCATGGGGGTGGATATATCGACGCCGAGCACATGACCCGCCGGACCCACGCGCCGCGCCAATTCGAGGGTCGTTGTGCCGCAGCCGCACCCGATGTCGATAACGCGATGACCGGTCGAAAGGTCAGCCGCCGCCATGGCAGTCTCGCCAAGGGGGCCGAGCATCCGGTCTTGGCTTTCCATGAATTCGGTCCAGCTATCGCCGGCCGGACCATTCCAGAATTCTATCTGCTTGGCGTTGAGCCCATCGGCTGCAAGCTTTTCCATCTCGATTTATCCTCTAATTATCCGTCAGCATCGTAGGTTATAGAGATGGGCTTCGATTTCCCATGCACAATCGGGCGATCACATTGTCTCTTCTTGCGCCGCGATCTCGGAGGCGCGCCGTTGCAGCTTGGTAAGTAACCTATCAAGATTCCGCCGTTCACTTGGTGTCAGGGCCTCGGCTAATTCTGTTTCGCGTCCCTGGGCAATAGGCACAATTTCCTGGTGCGTACGCACACCCTTCGGTGTTAGCTTGAGGATCGATCGGCGCCGGTCGTCGCGATCCGGATCGCGCCTCACCAACTGTTGTTCGATCAGGCGAGCGACGGCGCGGCTGACCGTCACCTTATCCATCGCCGTGCGGTCGCAGGCCGCGCTGGCGGTGAGGGGGCCAAATCGGCCCAATACCGCCATAATCCGCCACTCCGGTACGCTCAGGCCGAATAGATCGCGATATTCCCGCGCAATCGTGTTGCTGACCGTGTTCGTCAGTATCGACAACCGGTAGGGCAAAAACTGCTCTAAGATCAATTGAGAACCCGGCTCTTGGGGGCCCTTACGGTTCGTGCCCATTTAACGCCCTTGAATTAGTTGCATATGAAACTAAAATTAAGGGCGCTGCAGCATCG
>JABDJY010000204.1 GCA_013003285.1 Alphaproteobacteria bacterium
AGATAATCGCACCGGCATGTCCCATACGTTTGCCCGGAGGCGCGGTCACACCGGCGATAAAACCCGTCATAGGCTTTTTTACGGCAGATTGGTTAACAAATTCAGCCGCTTCTTCTTCCGCCGTGCCGCCGATTTCACCAATCATGATGATGCCTTCGGTCTCGTCATCGTCGAGGAACATGGAGATCGCGTCGATGAAGTTGGTGCCGTTCACCGGATCGCCGCCGATACCGATGCAGGTCGATTGGCCCAGGCCGGCGGCGGTGGTCTGCGCGACCGCCTCGTAAGCCAGCGTTCCCGAGCGCGAGACGATGCCGATACTGCCGCGAGTGTGAATGTGACCGGGCATGATGCCGATCTTGCATTCGTCCGGCGTGATCACGCCGGGGCAGTTGGGGCCGATCAGGCGGGTCTGCGAGCCGTCGAGGGCGCGTTTGACCTTGACCATATCGGCAACCGGGATGCCTTCGGTGATGCACACGACCAGCGCCACGCCGGCATCGATCGCTTCCAAGATGGCGTCGCCGGCAAAGGGTGGCGGGACGTAAATGACCGAAGCATTGGCCTCGGTTTTCCTAACGGCGTCGTCGACCGTATTGAAGATCGGCAGGTCGAGATGAGTGGTGCCGCCCTTACCCGGGGTAACCCCCCCGACCATCTGAGTGCCGTAGGCGATCGCCTGTTCGGAATGGAAGGTGCCTTGGGAGCCTGTAATGCCCTGACAGATGACCCGTGTATCGCGATTGACCAGAACAGACATGACCTAAGCCGCCTCTTTCACTGCGTTGACGACTTTTTCCGCCGCATCCGCCAAATTGTCCGCTGACACGATTGGCAGTCCTGAATCGGCGAGAATTTGTTTACCCAATTCGACGTTCGTACCCTCGAGCCGAACCACCAACGGGACGTGCAGGGAAACTTCGCGGGCTGCCGCCACCACGCCTTCCGCGATCACATCGCAGCGCATGATGCCGCCGAAAATATTGACCATGATGCCTTTCACATTGGGATCGGACAGGATGATCTTGAAGGCCGTCGTGACCCGCTCCTTGGTCGCGGCGCCACCGACATCGAGGAAGTTCGCCGGCTGGCTGCCATAGAGCTTGATAATGTCCATCGTCGCCATGGCCAGGCCGGCGCCGTTGACCATGCAGCCAATCGCGCCGTCGAGCTTGATGTAGTTGAGATCGTGCTTCGACGCTTCCAACTCCATCGGGTCTTCTTCCGCTTCGTCGCGCAGCTCCATAACCTTGGGTTGGCGGTACAGCGCGTTGTCGTCGAAGTTCATTTTGGCGTCCAGAGCGATAACCTCGCCGGCGCCCGTCACCACCAGGGGATTGACCTCGACCAGCGAGGCGTCGAGGTCGAGGAAAGCTTTATAAAGCCCCGATAGAAGTTTCGAGGCGCTTTTAACCTGGTCGCCCGAGAGCCCCAGCCCAAAGGCAATCTCGCGCGCGTGGAACGGCATCAGACCGGTGACCGGATCGGTCGCCACGGTGAGAATTTTTTCCGGCGTGTCGTGGGCGACGGTCTCGATATCCATGCCGCCCTCGGTCGAGGCGATCAGGGTCACCCGAGACGTGCCCCGGTCGATCAACATGGAGAGGTAGAGCTCGCGGGCAATGTCGCAGCCTTCCTCGACATATATCCGTTTTACCTCTTTGCCGTCGGGTCCGGTCTGCTTGGTAACCAGGGTCTGGCCGAGCATGGCGGTGGCATGGGCCTTAACTTCGTCGATGCTGCGCGCCAGGCGAACGCCGCCTTGGCCGTCGGGGTCATTGGCGAAGCGGCCGGCGCCGCGCCCACCGGCGTGGATCTGGGATTTCACCACCCATAAATCGCCGCCAAGGTCTTGCGCCGCTTTGACGGCTTCGTCGGGGGTAAAGGCCACACCGCCGCGCGGAACCGCGACACCGTAAGTCGATAACAAGGCTTTGGCCTGGTACTCATGAATATTCATAGAAACGCTTGTCCGGTTGGGCGAATTTCAAGGCGCACACTCGTAAACGTGCAACCCCGTATGGACGCGATTGGTTACCACTTGTTAAACGGCACGTATCTAGCGCCGGCAATTATGGTTAACGACGGGCACTCTAACATTCGCCACACGGTGCGCAACCGCCCACCATTCGCCGCTCTTCACGCAGTGTGCTAGCGCTATTTCTTTGATTCGCGTTGGAGTTTTTTGGTAATCGCGACCAAACCTTCGACCGCTTTAACCGATTTGCGGAAGGCGGCGCGTTCCGACGCGGTGAACTTGACCTCGACGATGCGCTCGATACCGCCGGCGCCGATGACGACGGGGACGCCCACATACATGTTTTTCACGCCATATTGGCCGCTTAGATAGGCCGCCGCGGGTAGCACGCGCTTTTTATCCTTCAAATAGGACTCCGCCATGGCGACAGCCGAGGACGCCGGCGCATAGAAGGCCGAGCCGTTGCCGAGCAATTGCACGATCTCGCCGCCGCCGGCGCGGGTGCGCTGAACGATGTCGTCGAGACTTTTTTGGGTGGTCCAGCCCATCTTGACCAGGTCAGGCAGCGGAATGCCGGCAACCGTCGAATAGCGCACCGACGGCACCATGGTATCGCCGTGGCCGCCGAGCACGAATGCCGTGACGTCCTGGACCGACACGTCGAATTCCTCGGCAAGGAAATAACGGAAGCGGGCGCTGTCGAGTACCCCGGCCATGCCGACGCATTTATTCGGCTTCAGTCCAGCGGCGACGCGCAGCACACCGACCATGGCATCGAGTGGGTTGGTGATGCAGATGACGAAAGCG
>JABDJY010000207.1 GCA_013003285.1 Alphaproteobacteria bacterium
ATCATCGCGTTCATCGTGTCCTGGCCGAAGGATGCTTTGTACTCAGCATCAGCGAGGGAAACTACGGTGGCGTTCATTCAGCCTTCTATGATCTATTCCGACTGGCAAACGGCAGAGTGGCGGAGCATTGGGACACAACCGCAAAGATCGCACCTCAGAGCGCATGGAAAAATAATAATGGCAAATTTTGAGGCTAGATCGCTCGCGAGCGCCGCGCCGGTAGACTGACGGGTCGGCGTTAATCGAGGCGGTTGATGCCGTCGAAGGCGGCGGTCTTGTAGCACTCGGCTAGGGTCGGATAGTTGAACACCGTGTCGACGAAATAATCCACGGTGCCGTCATGGGCCATCACGGCCTGGCCGATATGGATCAGCTCCGACGCGCCCTCGCCGAGGATGGAAACGCCGAGAAGTTTGCGGGTTTGGCGGTGGAACATCAATTTCAGCATGCCGGTCGAATCGCCGATGATCTGGCCGCGGGCGATTTCGCGGTAAAACGAATGTCCGACCTCATAGGGCACGCCCTCGGCCGTGAGCTGCTCTTCGTTTTTGCCGACCACCGAGATCTCCGGAATCGTATAGATGCCATAGGGAAACAGTTCGGCGACGCTTTCGGCCTCGGCGCCGAACGCATCGCAGGCGGCGAGCCGCCCCTGTTCCATCGAGGTCGAGGCCAAGCTGGGAAAACCGATGACGTCGCCGACGGCGTAAATGTGGGGGCACGATGTCTGATAGGTCTCGTTCACCGTGAGGCGACCGCGGTCATCGGCCGAGAGACCGGCGGCCGGCAGGTTGAGCGCCTCGGTCGCGCCGGTGCGCCCGATGCTGTAGAGCGCCTTCTGGATGATGATCTGTTTACCGCTTTCCAGCTCGATGCAGACTTTCTTACCCTTGGGGCCGTCGCAGGTGGTGAGCGAGCGGACATCCTCGCCGAGGCGGAAGGTCACGCGGTTTTGCCGCATCTGGTAGACCAGGGCATCGGTGACTTCGGCATCGATAAAATCGAGCACGTTGGGGCGCTTGTCGATCACCGTCACGCGCACGCCGAGGGTCGAGAACATGGTAGCGTATTCGAGCCCGATGACGCCGGCGCCGACGATGGCCAGGCTCTGGGGCATCTCGGCCAGGTCCATAATATCGTCGCTGGTGAAGATCTGCTGGCCGTCGAACGGGATGGTGGAATCGCGAGTGGTCTCGGTGCCGACGGCGATGACAATACGATCGGCGGTGATGTCGCGCTGACCCCGACCGTCGAAGAAGCTGAGCCGCACGGTATGGTCGTCGACGAAGCTCGCCTTGGCTTCCAGCACGTTGACGCCATTGCGTTTTAGTTGATGATTGGTGACGTCGATTTCGTTGCGGATCACATAGTCGGCGCGGAACAACAGATCGGCCATGGTGATATCGCGCTTCACCGCATAGGAGGCGCCATAGATATTGCGTTCGCGATAGCCCGACAGATGGATAACGGCTTCGCGAAGGGTCTTCGATGGGATGGTGCCGGTATTGACGCAGACGCCGCCGACAACCGCGCGTCGTTCGATAATCGCCGCCCGCTTACCCAGCTTAGCCGCTTGAATGGCGGCGCGTTGGCCGGCCGGTCCCGAGCCCAACACCACCATATCGAAATCATACGCGGAGGTCGGTTGCGATGAGGCGATTGGATCGGATTTTTCGCCCTGGGAGAATTCCGCGGCTGCATCGGCGACCGGAACGGCTTCGACACCCATAATTCTTAGCTCACACAGATGGTTTCAGCCTGAATTAACCATATGCCGCCAAACAAACCCTTAACGGGCGCGTCGGCCCTGTCTGCGGGTCCATCAGTGGCGCGGGCATTGCCTCACCGGCACAATCGGGGCACGCTTGGGGGAGGTCCTGTAGAGGTAAATGGTGAATGGGGGAGGTCTCCGTGCATGGTTGATCTGGTAAATGAACTTGCCGGCAAGGTGGCAATCGTCACCGGCAGCGCGCGTAATATCGGCCGGGCGACGGCGCTAGAATTGGCGCGGGCCGGGGCCGCACTGGTCATCAACGCACGTACCTCGGGCGATCTTTGCGAGAAAGTGGCCCACGAAATTACCAGCGCTGGCGGCCGCGCCTTGCCGTTTGTCGCCGACATCACCGACGCCGACGCGGTGGATCGCATGGTCGCGGCGGCGCGAGCGGAATTCGGCGGCATCGACATTTTGGTCAACAACGCGGCCTTTCGCTCGCGGGTGCCGTTTGTCGAACTCGACGACGAGACTTGGCACTACACGCTGGGTGCTGGGTTTCAGGGCGCCTACCTCATGTGCAAGGCCTGCGTGCCTGACATGATTGAGCGCGGCGGTGGCGCCATTATCGGCGTTGGCGGTGTGGGCTCCTATGCCGGCCAGACCAAGCGCACCCATGCCATGGCGTCGAAGGCCGGTCTCATGGCGCTGATGCGTGGCCTCGCCATCGATCTCGGTCAGCACAATATCCGCGCCAACAACGTCATTGTCGGCCATTACGATACCGAGATCGCCGGCAGCGGATCGGCCAAGACGGCGAATGTCGATGATCTGTCGTCTATCCCGCTGGGCCGTCTCGGCGCGCCACAGGACATGGCCGACCTGATCCGCTTTCTGGTTGGCCCCGGCGCCAGCTATATCAGCGCCCAGACCATTCACAGCAACGGCGCCTCTTTCAGCCCGATGTGAGTTATGACGGCCGCACTTCCTTGTACCATTCGAGGATCTGCTCGCCGTTCCACACCAGCGTGTCCGCGCGGCCGCACACATGTTCGAGAATTCTGCGGATTTGTTTAGCCCGGTGCGGCACCCCCATGATGTAGGGGTGCAGCGTGAAACACATTATTCTCGAGGAGCCGTCGCTGGCGTCCTCCATCAACTGATCGAATTCGTCTATCGCGCGGTCTGCATACTCAGCCGACCGATGCCCCTGAACGAGAAGCATGGAGATATCGTTCAGTTCCTGCGTGTAGGGTAGGCTTACCATGGTGCCGTGCTTGGTGCGCAGATCGACCGGTTGATCATCGAGAACCCAGTCGGCGACATATTCGAAACCGGCTTCATGCAACCAGTCAACCGTGTCATGGGTCTCCGCTAACGCGGGTCCAAGCCAGCCTTTGGGCGGTTTGCCGGAGAATTCCAAAAGCCGATTAAAGACACGGTGGATCATGTCATGCTGGTCGGGGACCGCCGGCAAGGCGCGCTGAATCCAGCCATGACCGGCGAGATCCCATCCCGACTTTAGGCTGGCTTCAACGATTTGCGGATAGGCATCGCAGACCGAGCCGTTCAGAATGATGGTGCCGGCCACGTTATATTCATCGAAGATTTTCTTCAGCCGCCAAAACCCGATGCGTTGACCGTACTCATGCCAAGCCCAGTTGGGAATGTCGGGTACGCTTTTTTCGACACCGCCAGGAGGGTTGACCACCGTTCGCGGCATCGGCGCGTCGATCATCCAGTTTTCGACATTAATACACGGCCATACCACTACGTTCGCGCCGCCGGGCAGCGGCAGGGGCGGGCGATCATGGATCGGCAAATAATCAATGCGGTCGGTCGGCCATTCTAGGGACACAGCAATTCTCTCCAAGTGGCGCCGTCTGGGAATAGCGGCGTTGTATTTGCGCAATGTGCCAGTTGAAACTTCGGTACGAAGATTAGTTCACGCACACGCTGCCGGAAAGAGCCCTGCAAATACCCTCGATTGATGTGTGCCGTGGCCCGTTGTGCGGGCGTACCCGGCGAGCTAACCTAATTGGTAAATAAAAATCAAAAATTGGGGGAGGTTTCCGCTATGGCGAAGATGACAGGCGCGCGGTTTTTGGCCGAAACATTGCAGGGTTACGGCACGACGACGGTGTTCTTCATGCCGGTGTTCGGCATTAAAGCATTACAGGAAATCGAAAATCTCGGTATTCGCCGGGTCATGGTCCATAGCGAAAAACCCGCCGCCTACATGGCCGATGGCTATGCCCGTATCGCCGGGCGTGCCGGCATTTGTATGGCGCAAGCGGTCGGCGCGGCCAATCTGGCGGCTGGGCTGCAGGACCCGTTCCTGGCCGGTTCGCCGGTGATCGCCATGACCGGCCGGCGTGCGCAGGCTCATCAGCAGCGTCACTCCTATCAGGAGGTCGACCATCGCGGCCCGTTCGAGGCGGTGACCAAATACAGCAATGCGATTACCAATGTCGAACAACTGCCCAACGCGCTGCGCCAAGCGTTTCGCGAGACCGTCAGCGGCGCGCCGGCGCCGGTACATCTGGATTTCGACGGTATCATCGGCCAAGACGTGCTCGACGCCGAGGCCGATCTGGAGGTAATCATCGAAGAGCAGTTCACCGCCATCCCGCCGTTCCGGCCCGCACCCGACCCGGATAGCGTTGCCGCGGTCGCGCGGGTCATCGCCGCGGCGCGGCAGCCGATCATCGTTGCCGGTGGCGGGGTCGCCCATAGCAGTGCCGGCGCCGAGTTGGTGGCGCTCGCCGAGGCGCTGTCGATTCCGGTGGCGACCTCGCTGAACGGTAAGGGCACCATCCCCGACGATCATCCGCTATGCGTCGGCGTGGTCGGTGGCTATTCGCGCTGGAGCGCCAACCGGGCGGTGAGTGAGGCCGATCTGGTGATCTATATCGGCAGCAGCGCCGGCGGCATGGTGACCAATGAATGGACCGTGCCGGCGCCGGGCGCGCGTACGGTGCAGATCGATATCGACCCGCGCGAACTGGGCCGCAGCTACCCGGTGCTCGCCGCCATGCAGGGCGACGCCAAGGTGTCGATGGTGCGCCTGCTCGAAGCCAGCGAGGCAAACAATGACCGCGGCGCCTGGGTCTCCCGGGCGCAGGAACTGGTGGCGGCATGGCGGGCCGAGGTCGAGCCCCTGTTGTTGGCCGACAGTGAACCGGTGCGCACCGAGCGGCTGTGCGCTGAGTTGACCGAACATTTGCCCAGCGATGCGATCCTGGTTTCCGACACCGGCCATTCCGGCATCTGGACCGGCACCATGATCGATCTCAAACATCCCAGCCAAAGCTATATTCGCTGCGCCGGATCGCTCGGCTGGGCCTTCCCGGCGGCGATGGGCGCCAAATGCGCCGCGCCCGTCCGGCCGGTGATCTGTTTCGGCGGCGATGGTGCCATGTGGTACCATCTGACCGAGATGGAGACCGCCGTGCGCTGCGGCATCAACACGGTCACGGTGGTCAACAACAACCACGCGCTCAATCAAGAACAGGGTATCAACGAGAGCGTCTATGGCGGACGTTCGAAGGGGTCGGATGATCTGTGGATTTTCCCCGAATCCGACTTCGCCAAGATCGCCGATTCTATGGGCGGGTTGGGTTTGACGGTGACGCGCCCGGGCGATTTTGCCGGCGCTTTGGAACAGGCTATCGAGAGCGGCCGGCCGGCGCTAATCGACGTCAAAACCGACATCGAAAGCATCACGCCGCCGCCCTATAAGCCGTAGGCGTTAATGCCTAGGCCATCGGCAGGTTAGAGCGCCGCGGCTTCGAGTTTCCGGTGGGAGATGACCCGGGAGGCGACTTTAAGCTTGCGGTTCAGTTCGTCGGGCGAGAACGGCTTTTTGATGAAGCCGTTGACGCCGAATGCCTTTGCCTCGGCAACGGAGGAATAGTCGGCATTGCCGGTGACCATGATGAACATCAGATCGGGATCGGCGCTACGAATCTGCCGTAGCAGTTCCATGCCGTCCATCTCGGGCATGTTCCAGTCGCACAGCACAAGATCGACGATGTCTTCGCCGTCGAAGCTGCCCAGCAGGTTCAGCCCTTCGACGCCGTTTTTTGCCGTAAATACTTGGGTGATGCCCTGATCGTGCAACATCCGCTTTACGAGTTTCAACGACTGCGGGCTGTCGTCGATCAATAGAATGCGTAATGGATCGGAATTCTTATCATGCATAGTCATAGGTCTTCACCGTGTCTTGGTCGTCTGTGTTTGAGGGTAGGGGCGTGTCGAGTTCGTTCCTGATAGTTCGGGCAAGATGGCCCGGCTTGACTGGTTTTTGCAGAAACTGGCAGTTGTCAGGCAGGTTTTCATTGCTGATACCGGCCCGGTTGGGATAGCCGGACATGAAGACGATCTTGATGTCGGGGCGGGCCTCGCGGATCATCTCGGCGGCCTCGAAGCCGCCCATATTGGGCATCACCACATCGCTGAGCAGCAGGGCGATTTCGCCGTCATGTTCGGCTTCGACTTCCAAGGCGTCGAAGCCGTCGCACGCGGTGAGCACGTTGTAACCCAAGGTGTCGAGCATTTCGCGCACGATCTCCAACAGCGCGGGATCGTCCTCGGTAAGTAATATGGTCTCGCCCCGGCCGAAATGGTCCTGTTCGACTTCGGCAACGATGACTTGCGGGTCACGATCGACGGCCGGGAGGTAGATTCGGAAGATGGTGCCTTGGCCCTCGACGCTTGAGACGTCTACCGTTCCGCCGGAGGTTTGGGCGAAACCATAGACCATGGCCAAACCGAGCCCGGTCCCCTTGCCCTGATCTTTCGTGGTGAAGAAGGGCTCGAAGATATGTTCCAGCGTATCTTTGTCGATTCCGGTGCCGTGATCATGCACCGATACTTCGACAAACTTTCCGGGAAATAGATTACGGTGGGGTTGGGCAAATTCTTCTGTGATCTCGATATCCCGTGTCGAAATCACAATCTGCCCGCCCTGCGGCATGGCATCGCGCGCGTTGATAACAAGGTTCACCAGGGCTTGGCTGAACTCCGACGGGTCGGTTTCAACGCAGGTGCCCTCGGTGAAGCTCTCGAATTTTATCTCGTAGCGCTCGCCCGTCGATTGCCGCAGCAAGGCCTCGATATCCGAGATTTCCTCTTCGACCCGGAAGACCCGCTTTTCCATAATTTGCCGGCGGCTGAATGCCAGGAGTTGCTTGGTGAGTTTTGCGGCCCGGTCAGTGCCGGAAAGGACTTCCTCAAGGGCTTCCTTGACGGCGTCAGGATCATCGGCGTCTTTTAGCGCCCGCCTTGTGTAACCGTCAGTCACCATCAAGATATTGTTGAAGTCATGGGCGATGCCGCCGGTGAGCTGGCCAATCGCATCCATTTTCTGCGCCTGATTCAGATGGCGCTCGATTTCCAACCGATGGGTATTATCCTGTACGGTACAGAAGTACCCGATGGCGTCGCCGGCCCGGTCGAAATGGGGAATGTAGGAAATCGTGACATTCCGCATCTTGCCGTCGGGGTAAGTATGGGTGGCGTCGAATGTCTGGGTTTCGCCGGCGAGGGTTTTTTGGACAGTTGCCTGATAGGCCGCGACATCGAGTTCTGGAATTATGCCGTCGATCGGCTTGCCGATTAAGTCTTCGCGCGTGCAGGCGAACCAATCGAGACCTAATTGGTTGTAGAAGCGGGTGGTCATGTCGGCATCGAAATAAGCGATGACGACCGGCATGTTATCGGTGATTAACCGCACAAACTCTTCGCGTTCGAGGAGTTTTTTTGCCGCTTGCGCCCGTTCCACGGCGTGCCCGAACATGATGCTGATTTGACTCATCACGGTGAGCGATTTCTCGTCGGGTTCGATCACATGTGGCGCGTAGAATTCGAGGATGGCGACGACCCTATGGTCGGCCAACAACGGCAGGAAAAATGCGCCCGTAAAGGGCAAACCGCTTTCGGTCGTGGCGTTTGTATATCGATTGTCTTGGTTGATATCGCTGATCCAGCGGGGTTTTTGGTCCGCGAGTATTCCCGTGATGATCTCTTCGGGTAACGTAAAATTGGTAATCTCCGTCACGTCGAAGAAATTTTTCAGATTCGCTTGTGATTGCGAATGCCAAATTTCGGCGGAGGTGAACTCATCGGGGATGTCCTCGTCCGGAAGATGGGCGTGGCCGATCGGCCAACCGGTAAATTCGCAAATCTCCCTCAGGCAGGTCAGAAGAACGTCGTCGGCGGTGCCGGCTGTGTCACCGGAAAGCGTGAGTTTTTGAATGAGCTGCAACGCTGTATTCTGTTCCTGCAGTAATCTCTCCGCCGTACGGCGCTCGGCCATTTCGTCGGTCAGAGCCTGGTTCACATTGGAAAGCTCTGCGGTTCGCTCGACAACCATGCGTCCGATAACGCGGGTCCGGTTCTGGGTCGTCCGCAGGAACACAACGAAGAAAATCGTCAACAGCAGCCCGGCGCCGCCGACCATCCACGGCGTGCTGCTTGCGGGAAAGCTGAATTCGGTCGGGGGTGTAAATATGAGTAACCAGTTGCGATCTGCTACGGAGAGTGTGATTTTTTCATATCCACCGAGCAGCAATTCGTCCTCCGACAAGAGGCTGCGATCCTGTTTTCCTGCGCCGCGATAATGCAGGAGAGCCTCATCGGCCGGAGCGTCGGCATCGATGACATATAGGTCCAAATTCGTTGGTGCCCGGGTCTCCTCAAGCACCGTTTGCAGGATATCGTCGATGCGAAAAATGCCGAGGGCAAATCCCGTGAGGCTTTCGCGGCGAGCTTCGACGGTTTCCGGTACGGAACCGGTGCTGTAGATGGGGGCAAATGCCAGGAAGCCATACTGTCTGGCGGTTTCCTGAACCAATGTAATTCTTTGGGTCGCGACAATCTTGCCGGTGTCGCGGGCGCGATCAAGCGCTTCGCGACGCTCTGGATTGGAAGCCAGGTCAAACCCCAAGGCCGCTTCATTACCCTCAAGCGGTTCGAGGAAATAGACTGGGAAATATTCGGGTCGTGCCGCCGCCGGGACGGTAACGCCGGATGAATCCTTTTCGGTAATTCGGAAATCCACCAGCTCGTCGCGGCGTGCTGCCGTTTCGTAGGCCGCCCGTTCTTCGGCGCGTACCCGCGGTATCCATTCGAGCGCCTGGATTTCGTCATTTTTCTTGAGTGCTCGCTCGACAAAGGCGCGAAACGCGCCGCGTTCAACGGCGTTTGACGCTGCAAGAAGTGCGCTAACGGAAGATAGGAATCCCAAGGACTGGTCTATTGACCGCCCCAGCACGACGGCGAGAGGCGCGGCTTCTGCCCGATAGGCTCGCTCGAGTTCCTCGTTCTGGGCATGGCGCATGACCACCGCAAACAGCCCGACCGATATGGCCAAACCCACGAGAAATACTGCCAGCGGCGGTGTGAACGCGGCGCGCGGCGTATTATCGTCAGGCTTGTCGATGCCTGGGCGCGGATGACGGGGCAATCGCAACATAGCAGTTAGGCGAAGGCCGGATTTTCATTCGCGGGGGTACGAGGACTAACGGGGCCGGGAGGTTTGCCGGTCCCTTTTGGAACAACAAAAACATATGCGTTACAGGCTCCGTCTCATGATCAACGCTCGATTCGAGTAAACAAGCTTGTTCGAACTAGCATTCAGTCGTTAATTATTGGTTCCAAAATATCGATATTATGCACGAGAACACCTGTATAG
>JABDJY010000231.1 GCA_013003285.1 Alphaproteobacteria bacterium
AGTTACGCCAGTTCGGCCAGGTGTTCGGGCCGGACGAAACGATGACGTCCTCGACATCTTCCATACCCGGAATGTCGTAGAGGAATTTCATGATATGGGCGGTCACTTCGTTCTCGGTGATACCCGGCTTGAGGAATTTCATGCATTCCCAGTGGGCCGCGTCGCCAATGGCGCCGACGATGCGCGAACATTCCTGCTCATCGACGTTCTTCACCGCGCGGGCATCCATCATCGGCGACATGCCGTCGACCCACTCGATACCCTCTTCATTGAAGTGGTTGATCATGTTGATGTCGATGAAGTCGACACCCAGCTTCTCGCCGGCAACGCCGTGGCGTTTCATCTCTTCCAAGATGGCGTTGGTGAACTTGGTCACCTGCTGGGTCGAGGCCGGACCGGCCGCACCTTTGATCCAGGCATAGGAGTAGCGAATGTTCTCCGGCGGAATCCAAGGGGCGTGGCGTTCGACCTGAGCGCCGATGTCGCCCTGTTCGAACAGCACCGGGGCGCCGTCGCCGCACAATAGCGCGTAGCGCAGGCCTGGCTTCAGACGGTTCCAGCCCGGGGTCAGCGTGCCGGTGATGTAACGCACATTCTCGTCATACAGACACAGCATGGCGCCGAGGCCAGCCTTTTTCATCATCTCGCGCGCACGCTCAAGACGATAGGTGCGCATCCGGTCAAAGTTGATCCGTTGCTGCCAATCGACTCCGGTGATGCCGAAATTTGCCGTACCGTACCGCATTCAAAATCTCCCCGCGTTCCATGTTGTAATCGGTTGTCAAAATATACGCCCGAACCCGAATTAGGCCGCCTGCGGTGGCGGTTGGCCCGGTCGGACGTAAGTTAAGGCAACACAAATCATATCCCTCTGGTCAATGCAATACCGTGGCGGAAACTGAGCCAAAATCTTGTGCCCATCTGGCCTTAATCATCAACATGCCCGCCGGGCCAATCGTAGCCTATCGGCGCCGTTTGCCAGATACTACCGGACGCTTTAAAACACGGGCGCCGAGGCGACTCGGACACAATCGGGAGATGTAGCGATGTTTACAGCGGCAGTTGTCGGCTTGGGTTGGTGGGGCCGTAATCTGGTCAATACCAGCGCGCAAGGCGATAAAATCAAAGTCTTGAGCGTGACCGCGGGTCACCCCGAGAACCACCAAGACTTCGCTGACGAAACGGGCGTCACCCTCGCCAAAAGCTATGACGAGATTCTCGAAAACAAAGACATCGACGCGGTGATATTGGCCACTCCACACACCCAGCACGAGCAGCAATTCCTCGATGCGGTGGCCGCCGGCAAACAGGTATTTTGCGAGAAACCATTTTCCCTGACCAAGGAAAGCGCCATGCGGATGGTCGCCGCCGCAGAAGCTAAAAACCTGGTCATCGGCGTCGGTCATGAGCGGCGCTTTGAATCCTCGATGGAAGAGGCCCAGGCCTTTCTCTCCCAGGGCAAACACGGCACGGCGCTCCATCTCGAGGGCAATTATTCGCACAATCTGCTGGCCGAACTTCCCCTCGACAGCTGGCGCGTATCGCCGGCCGAAGGCCCCTCGCTGCCGCTCACCGGTATGGGCATCCATTTCACCGATATGTATCTCTGGTTCTTCGGCCCCATTGAATCGGTGAACGCACAGACCGCCAAGCGGCAGGCGGAATGGGAGGCCGGCGACGTCATCACGCTGCAGCTCAAATTCGCCAGCGGCGCGACGGGCTTCATCTCCAGCATGGCGACCACGCCCTATTACGGCCGGCTCTCGGCGTTCGGCACCGAGGGCTGGATCGAAGTGCGCGACAGCGGCCATCCGCAAGCCGGCGGCGAGACCTATGTCACCACCTGCGACAAGGCCGGCGCCCAGGAAACCCACACATTGGGACCCAAAAACGCGGTCAAGGCCAACCTCGATGAATGGGCCGACGCGGTTGAGGGTAAAGGCGACTATCGCTTCACCTCTCAGCAGCTAATCGACAATGTGGGCGTGCTCGAGGCCATCGCGAAATCCATTCAAAGCGGTCAATGGGAAAAGGTTTGACCTTGACCGCGACACCTTAAGACGACATTCAAGCACCAACTTTGAAACCGGAGGCATACATGACCGAAACATCGAACGACGATAAATACGATCACACATTCAAGGCGATCCACGACCATGAGGTCGAATGGGAAAGCGACGACGCCCGCGGATTGCTCACCCTGCCCGAAGGCGTGCAGGTCAAGGTTCTCAACTACGATCCCGTCATGAAGCGCCTCGACATGAAGCAGCGTTTCCCCAAGGGCTATGTGGAACCGCGCCACACCCATGAGAGCTGGCATTCGATCCTGGTGCTGAAAGGCCGCATGTGCGTGGCCGGCAAGGATCTGCGCCCCGGCGATTACGTTTTCGGTTGGGACATTCCCCACGGGCCCTACGAATATCCCGACGGCTGCGAAGTCTTCATCGTCTATATGGGCGACGCGTCGCACAAATGGGACGAGGCGGAGTTCCTCGCCCATGAGAACACCTGGGAGCCGGAGACCGACGAAGGCAAGCAGGGCACCGAAGAGCACATCGAAGCGCGCAAGAAGGCCAAGGCCTAAACAGCGCGACAATTCGTCAGAATTGGTAAAGGGGCATCCGGGCCAACCGGGTGCCCCTTTATTTTGCCGGTGACTTACCCGGCGTTTCCCAAATAAAGATCGACCAGGCCGGAATCCAAAGTTTCCAATTCTTTGTCGATCACCGGTTGCACGGCCGCAAGGAACGCCTGCCGCTCGCCCGCGCTCAACTCAACAACTTCATTATCGGTCTTCGCCAGCTCCGCCAGAACGCGCTCGTCTTCGGCCTGGGCGAATCCCCTCTGTGCCACAGTCGCCTGGGCAACCGCCTTATGAACGGCGTCGCGCGTCGGTGCATCCCAACCCTCGTAAGTCGGCCGGTGGCAAAACACAGTAACGAAGCCGAGAAAATGCGCCGACAAGGTGATGTGGCGATGATGGTTGTGGATACCGAAATTAAAAATATTCGACAGCGGATTGTCCTGGGCGTCCACGTCGCCGCGCTCCACCGCCGCCGCCAGATCGGCCACATCGATAAAAGTGGGCTCGAACCCCAGCGCGGCAAACGTATCCTGGTGCAGCTTGCTGTCGCCGGTACGGATGCGTAACCCGGCGCAATCGCCCGGCGTGCGAATAGGGTGCAGGCTGTTGGACAGGTGCCGGAACCCGTTGTCCCAAAAGCCCAGCAATTCGTAATCGGAATTGCCCCGCACGATCTCCTTCAACGCATCGCCGAATTTACCGTCGAGCGCTTGGTAGGCCTTGTGACGGTCGGAAATCAAAAAGGGCAAATCGAGAATCGCAATCTCGGGAAACCGGTGGGCCGAATAGCTCGACGCGAAATAGCAGAATGTCCGTTCGCCGTTTTCGACCAACGACAGGCAATCGGCCGCCTTCATGCCGGCCTCGGCGACATTGTTTTGCAGCAGGAATTCCAGGCCGCCGCCCAACTCGTCTCTCAGCGCCTGTTCGAAGACCTGCGCCGCACGGGTATGGACCGATGTCATGGGCTGATAGCCGACAAATGAAAATTGCAGTGCGGTCATAACGCTCAAATCCTCATAATTTTACGCCGCCACACTAGCACGCTGAACGAAGGGCAAGAAGTTGACCGCGGCGCTAATCTGGTGTCCTAAGGTCCAACTTGCAGCGAACGACCGGTAACCACACATGGCTTCCATGACCCCCGACACTTTCAACCGCTTTGCCGAATCACATCTGCCGTTGGCCTATCAACTCGGCTTCCGCGCCGAGGCCATTGGCGACGGTACGGCGACGGTGCGCATGCCGTTTCATGACTCATCGCTGCGCCCGGGTGGCACCATAGCCGGCCCGTCGATGATGGGTGTGGCGGATTTCACCATGTACGCCGCCTTGATGGGCGCGATAGGCCAAGTAGAGCTGGCAGTGACCACCAACTTCAATATCAACTTCCTGCGCCGGCCGGCGCAGAACGATGTCATCTCAAAATGCCGTGTCATGAAGTTGGGCAAACGCCTGGCCGTGCTGGAAGTAACCCTATTCTCCGAAGGCGATGACGACCCCATCGCCCACGCGACCGGCACCTACTCGCTCCCGCCGCCCTAACTCGAAACACCTAAACCGTCAGGATAATCTTGCCGGTGACTTCGCGGTTCTGCAGGGCCTTTAGGGCCTCGACGGCTTGGTCGAGGGGATAGGTGCGACCCACATAGGGCTTGAGTTTGCCGGCCGCGTAGAGTGCCAGCAGTTCACGGTGGTTTTGCTGGGTCCGCTCAGGATAGGCGAGCGACCACCAGCCGAAACGTACCGCGATCAGCGACGCGCCCTTGACCAGAATAATGTTGATCGGCGCTTGGGCGTGATCGCCGCTGGTGAACCCGACAATGAGAATACGGCCTTCCGGCGAGATGGCACTGAGAGATGCCCGGAAGGCATCGCCGCCGACCGTGTCGAAGGCGACGTTCAAGCCGCTCTCAGCGGTCAGCGCCTTCAAGCGCACCTTTATGTCTTCGGTCGTGTAGTTGATCAGATGGTCGGCGCCCTGGGCAGCGACGATAGCGAGCTTCTCGTCGCTGCCGGCGCTGGCGATCACGGTCGCGCCCAGAGCCTTGGCCAGTTGTACCGCTGCCATGCCGACCCCGCCGGACGCGCCGTGAACGGCAACTGTCTCACCCGCCTGTAAGTGGCCGCAATCGACCAAGCCATGCCAGGCGGTGCCGTAGACCAGCATGAACCCGGCGGCTTCCACATCGCTCATCCCGGCCGGCACCGCAAAGGCGCGATCGGCCGGCAAGGTTACTTCCTCGGCATAGCCGTCATATTTCGGCCCGCACCACAGCATCACCCGGTCGCCGGTCTGATACCCGCTCACATCACCGGCGCAGTCGATAATTTCGCCCGCCGCCTCCATGCCCGGGCTGAACGGAAATTCCGGTTTATCCTGATATTTGCCGGCACAGGACAAAATATCGGGGTAATTGACCGCGCAGGCGCCCAGCCGTACGCGAATCTCGCCCGGCCCCGGATCGCGCGGTGCCACCTCGTCGATCCGCAGCACATCGGGCGTGCCATATTCGTGGCAGCGAACGACCTTCACCATGCAAATACCCTCTCGAACGTATCCGATTGTCCCATTAAGATTCTTGAAATGCTATGACGCGATCATATGATGGCCCGGTGACGACGGCGCGGCAAAAGCGCGATCAATCGCCGCGAGCACAGCAAACAACCCATAAGGACACGCGATGCGGCGATTTTCTCTAGTACTTTTAGCGCTCGTGGTGCTGTGGGCGCCACCGGCGTCCGGCGAAGAGAAACGCATCTATACAGAAGGGTTGCTGTGGCGGGTCGAGAGCCAGAACGCGCCCGCGAGCTATGTCTTCGGCACCATTCATATAAGCGACCGCCGGGTACAAGCGGTCGTTCAGGATATGCTCCAAACTGTTGGACCGCTGGACAGCATCTCTCTGGAAATAGTGCAATCACCGGCAACGATGGCCGCGGCGGCTCAACGCATGTTCGACTTACAAGGGCCACCCCTATCGCAACGTGTCGGTGCGCAATTGTTCTCACAGACCGTCGCCGCTGCCGCGCCCTACGGGTTGAACGCGACCGTTCTGGAACGGTTCAAACCATGGGCCGTGGCGGTAACCCTGAGTTTGCCGGTGTCCGAACTTCGCGCGCAGGCCAGCGGAGAGCTTAATTCGGAAAAACTCCTGGAGGCTCATGCGACGAGCAATCGGATCGCACTGTATGGCATCGAGACCATCGACGATCAGCTCGGCCTGTTCGACGGGCTTTCCGAGGCCGAACAGGTCGATATGCTGCGCCTTACCCTGCAGAATAGCCGCAAGACCGGCGCGATATTCACGCGGCTCGTCAACGCCTACCTTGCGCAAGACCTGAATGATTTCTATCGCGTGATGGAAGAGTTCTCGGTCGGACAAGAGTCCAATTTGCAAGAATTCTTCGAGGGCCAGATGATTGCCGGGCGCAACCGCCAAATGGTGGAGCGCATCCAGCCGCGCCTGGCGGAAGGCAACGCCCTCATCGCGGTCGGTGCGTTACATTTACCCGATGAAGTCGGTGTGCTGCGGTTACTCGAACAACGCGGCTATACCATCTCGCCCATGCCGCGCTGATTCCTGCGCGCCGCCTTCAGGCGCCGGTAAACGAACCGCCCGAGGCGACAAGATCGCGCAGCAGGGCCGAGGGCTCCCACAGCTTGCCATGCGCGGCGTGGAATTCCTCGATCCGCGCCAGCACCGTGGGCAGGCCGACCCGATCGGCGTGGTACATGATGCCGCCGCGCCAGCGCGGAAAACCGAAACCGTATTGCCACATAATATCGATATCGCTGGCCCGTAGCGCCACGCCTTCCTCGACGATCTTGGCGCCTTCATTGACCGCGGCGTAGAGGCAGCGGTCGCGGATTTCGTCATCGTCGATCCGGCGGCGCTCGACACCCTGTTCGGCGGCGACCTGGGCGGCGATTTCGTCGACCTCCGGATCGGGCACCGGCAGGCTGCCACCCTCGCCGTAGGAGTACCAGCCGCTGCCGGTCTTGCGGCCATAACGACCCATTTCGCACAGCCGGTCGGCCAAATGCAGGTAACGCTCTTCCGGGT
>JABDJY010000261.1 GCA_013003285.1 Alphaproteobacteria bacterium
GACTAGGGTCGGTTTACCACTGATCCCAAGAAATAATCGTGATCGATCAAACCAAGAGGAGAGGGTTATGTTGAAACAATACAAGGGATCCGCAGATGCTGGCGCAGCGGTCCCCGCCCTTACAGAGATGCCGGGCATTTCTCAGGCGCAGCAAGAGACCTTGCGCATGCACACCTTCATTCCGCCGGTCGCCAACCCGGGCAAAACATTTCTGATCCCGTGGGCGGAAAAGATCGGTAAGGATTCCGGCGGACGCATCAAGATACAGCCCTTCTGGGCCATGCAGCTTGGCGGCAAAGCGCCGCAGTTGCTCGATCAAGCCAGGGACGGCGTGGTCGACATCGTCTGGGCGCTGCCTGGTTTCACGCCGGGCCGCATGCCGCGGGTCGAGCCGTTCGAGCTGCCCTTTGTGCATAAGGACGCCCTGTCTTCGACCCTGGCGCTGCAGGACTTTCAAGAAAAACATCTGGGCCCGGATCTGAAGGACTATCAACCGCTACTGTTGCACGTCCATGACGGCTTCCTGTTTCAAACCAAGACACCGATCCAGAAGATGAGCGACTTGAAGGGCCAGAAGCTGCGCGCGGCCTCGCGCGGCGGCGTGTGGCTGTTGGAAGCGTTGGGCGCGACCGGTGTTGGCCTGCCGCTACCGCAAATCCCCCAGGCCTTGTCGAAGGGCGTTATCGACGGCGTGACCTTGCCTTATGAGATCGCCCCGGCGGTCAAGACTCCGGAATTGGTCAGCCATTTCTCGACCCTAGCCGGTTCGCAGCCGCGCCTGGGCACCAACGTGTTCACCTTCCTGATGAACAAGGACAGCTACGATTCGCTGCCGCCCGATCTGCGTAAGGTGATCGACGACAATTCCGGCCGCAACATCGCGCAGGCCGCCGGCCAAAATTGGCGCGATATTGAGACGCCGGGCCGCAAGGTCGTCGAGGCGCAGGCTAAGAACAAGTTCTACGTCATTCCCGAAGGTGAGGTCGCCAAGATGAAGGCAGCAGCCGAACCGGTGTTCCAGCGCTGGTATGCCGAAGTGGCGAAGGCCGGTATCGACGGCCCGGCGCTGGTGTCCGACGCCCGCGCGCTGGTCGACAAATACGCCAAGTAAGCACCGAACCGGCGTCGGTCGAAAAACTTGATGCCATGAGCGAGCTTGGGGAAATCACCACCCGGCCCACCGATCCCGTGGGCCGGGTGCTTTATCAGATCGCCAAATGGCTGGCCGTGGCCGGCGGCGTGATTCTGTTCGCCATGGCGGCATTGACGACAATCAGCGTCACCACCCGCGCCGCCTTCTCGGCGCCCATATCGGGTGATTTCGAACTGGTGGCGATCGGTACCGGCCTGGCGGTGTTCGCGTTTCTACCCTGGTGCCAGTTGGAGCGCGGCAATGTGCTGGTCGATTTCTTCATGGCCAAGACGCCGGTCCGCACCCGTGTTTTTGCCGATATTGTCGGCGGCCTGTTCTATCTGGCGATCGCCAGCCTGCTGACTTGGCGGCTGATCTTCGGCGCCATCGACATGTATCAGTACAACGAACTCACCATGACCATAAACTTCCCGCGCTGGACGACCTTCCCGGTCTCGATCGCGATGTTGGGATTTCTGGTGGTGGTGATCGCCTACACGATCAGCCGCAGCATCGCCGAGTGGCGTGCCAACCGCTTTTTCGGCGACTAAGCCATGAGCGGCCTGGAAACCGGCCTTCTGGGCTTTGCCGTTCTGCTGGTGCTGCTGGCGCTGCGCATTCCCATCGGGGTCGCCATGCTCAGTGTCGGCATCATCGGCTATGTGTCGATCGCGGGCGAAAAGGCTCTATTCAGTTACCTCAAGACCGAAACCTATTGGCGGTTTTCCACCGAAACCCTATCCGTGGTGCCGCTGTTCCTGTTGATGGGGCAATTTGCCGCCAAGGCGGGGCTGAGCCAGGCTTTATTCAGCGCCGCTTATACCTGGCTCGGCCATTTTAGGGGCGGCATCGCCATGGCGTCGATCGGCGGCTGTGCCGGTTTCGGCGCCATCAGCGGCTCATCGCTGGCGACCGCGGCGACCATGGGTCAGGTCGCGTTGCCGGAACTGCGGCGGTTCAATTATTCCGGCGCGTTGGCCACCGGCACCCTGGCCGCCGGCGGCACGCTGGGCATTCTGATCCCGCCTTCCATCGTGCTGATCATCTATGCCGTCATGGTCGAGGCCAATGTGGCCACCCTGTTTCAGGCCGCCTTCATTCCCGGCATCCTCGCCGCCCTGGGCTACATCGCCGCCATCGCCATCGTGGTGCGGGTCAATCCCGAGGCGGGCCCCGCCGGCGAGCGGGCGACCCGGGCCGAGCGCTGGGGCGCCCTGTGGGAGATCTGGCCGGTCCTGGTCATTTTCGTTCTGGTGATGGGCGGTATCTATGCCGGCTTTTTCACCCCCACCGAGGGCGCCGGGGTTGGCGCCATGGGCACGTTCCTGATCGCCGTCACCCGCGGCGGCATGCGGTTGCAGGGCTTCATCGAGGCGCTGCTCGGCACCGCCAAGACCACCGGCATGATATTCCTGATCCTGCTCGGCGCGGCGATCTTCAACGCCTTTTTGGGGTTCTCCGAACTGCCGATCAATGCGGCAGACTTCTTTGGCAATTCCGGCCTGTCCGCCTTCACTATTCTGCTCGGCATGATCGTCCTCTACATCATGCTCGGCTTCGTGATGGATTCGCTGTCGATGATCTTCCTCACGATCCCGATCTTCTGGCCGATCATCGCCGGGCTCGATTTCGGCCTCGGTCCGGAAGAGACCAAGCTGTGGTTCGGCATCGTCACCCTGATCGTCGTCGAGATGGGGCTGATCACGCCGCCGGTGGGCCTGAACGTGTTCATCATCAATTCCATGGCCCGCGACGTGCCGATGATCGAAACCTTCAAGGGCGTGATTCCCTATTTCATCTCCGACATTATCCGGGTGGCAATCCTCATCGCCTTTCCCACTATCACCCTGGTGCTGCCCAAATTGCTGGCGTAACTAGGACGTATTGACAATTGTTGGTAATGCCAACTATATGTTGGCCCGTTGGGGAGTGATGTAATTATGGGCTTTGCCGTAACCGTTCGGCAATTCGACACGCCGCTCGATGTGGAGATGGGCGACACCATCCTGCAAACCGCGCTCAATGCGGATTTGCAATATCCCCATGGCTGCCAATCGGGAAATTGCGGCGCCTGCAAGTCGCGGCTGTATTCGGGCGAGATCGAGATGTCGCCCTATTCCGAATTCGCCCTCACCGACGACGAGAAAGAGTCCGGCCTGATCCTGGCCTGCCGTTCGGTGCCGTGGAGCGACTGCGAAGTCGCCTATCTGGAACAGGACGAGGTGGTCGCCCATCCGCTGCGCCGGCTCGCCTGCACGGTGCGCGAGATCGACCGCATGACCCACGACATTGTCCGCGTGCGCCTGTCGATCGAGGCCGGCGGACCGTTCGATTTCAGCGCCGGGCAATATGCCGAAGTCTCGTTCGGCGATTTACCGGCGCGCGACTATTCCATGGCCAACCGGCCCGGCGACGAGTTGCTCGAGTTCCATATCCGCAAGATCGCCGGCGGCACGGTCAGCGCCTACGCCAATAACCAGCTGAAAATCGGCGACCCGGTTCAGGTGAACGGCCCGCACGGCATCTCATACTATCGCGCCAAGCATAGCGGGCCGATTGTGGCCCTGGCCGGCGGCTCCGGCCTGGCGCCGATCAAATCGATCGTCGAGGAAGCCTTGGCGCAAGGCGCCCGGCAACCGATCCAGATGTATTTCGGCGTCCGCGATGCGCGCGACTTGTATCTGGAAGATTATTTCAACGATCTGGCGGAGAACCATCCCAACTTGTTTTTCACGCCGGTTCTGTCGGAACCCAGCGGTAAGACCGTGCATCGCACCGGCTATCTGGCCGATGTGGTGGCCGCCGATTTCGCCGATCTGGATGGCTCAAAGGTGTATCTTGCGGGACCGCCGATTATGGTCGAAACCTGTGTCGAGCGGGTTCGCGCGCGCGGCGTCGGCGCGGAAGACTGCCATGCCGATGCGTTCTATACTGAAGCCGATAAAGCGAAACTGGAGGCGACATCATGAATGACAGCGCAGATTCGGGTCGGCTCGACGGCCGCGTTGCCCTGGTGAGCGGCGCCGGCCGCGGCGTTGGACTGGCCATCGCGCGCACCTTGGCAGCCCAGGGCGCCAAGGTGGTGGTCGCCGACGCCGGTGGCGCCATCAACGGCGAAGACCCCGACGCATCCGTCGCCGAAACGGTCGCCAACGAACTTGGCGATAGCGCCGTTGCGTTCACAAATTCCATCGCAGACGCCGGCGCGGCACAAGCCGCCGTGGCGCTGGCCAACGAAGCCTTCGGCGGGCTCGATATTCTGGTCAATAACGCGGCGATCCTGCGCGACGGCTTCATCTTCAAGGCCGACCCGGCCGATTTCGACGCGGTGCTGCAGACCAACCTGGCCGGCGCCTGGTATCTGACCAATGCGGCGACCCCGACGATGCGCCAGCACGCCAAGGATAATCGCGGCGGCGCGCCTTACAATTGGGGCCGGGTGGTCAATATCACCTCGACCGCCGGCTTCTACGGCAATTTCGGCCAGTCCGCCTACGCCAGCGCCAAGTCGGGCATGCTCGGCCTGATGCGCACCACGGCGATGGATCTGGCGCGCGCCGGCATCACCTGCAACGCCGTGGCGCCGTTCGCCGCCACCCGCGTTACCGACACCATCGTGCCGGCCAATGACGAGCAGGCGGTTTACAAGGAACGCGCCCTGAAGGTCTCGCCCGACCATGTGGCCATGGTGGTGGCCTGGCTGTGTTCGCCGAAAGGCCAGGACATCACCGGCCAGTTGTTCGGCGTGCGCGGCCGCGAGGTGTTCCTGTTTTCCCAACCGCGTCCGGTCGCCACCTTGGCGCGCGACGATGCGGATTGGGACGTCACGGCCCTCAGCGAAGCGGCGGCGGAGAATTTCTCCGCCCTCTACACCGACCTCAGAACCGATCTGGAAGTCTTCAACACTGACCCCAAAGTCTAACCAAAGGGAGTCCTGTCATGACCATCAATCCCGGAGATCAAGTCGAGACCGCGGCCGAATTCGCGCAAGCGCCGGAGGAATACCGCACGGCGGTCGAGAAGATCGTGATCAGCCATGCGGTGAATGAGTTGTATGGCGCCCAGGTGTTCGACGAGCCTGCCATCGCCCTCGCGCCGACGCCCTATTCGAAATGGCTGACCTGCCGGGTGGCCATGGAAGAGTATGGCCACCATGTGCGCTTCAAGGAGCTCGGCGAGGACATCGGCATCGCGCCGGAAAGGATGACGGCCAGCGACAGCAAGAAACCGCTGTCGATCTTCGAATTCCCCCTGCAGACCTGGGAGGAGTTTTGCGTCATTAAGCTGCTCGCCGATCTGGCCGAAATCCTGCAGGTCGAAGACCTCGCCCAGTGCAGCTTCCTGCCGCTGCGCAACCTGTCGCGCATGACCATGCCGGAAGAGCGTTTCCACGCCCAATTCGGCAAGGATTTCTGTACTGAACTGTGCGAAACCGAGGAAGGCCGTACGGCGGTGCAGGACGCGATCAACCGCTATTACCCGATTCTGCCGAAATTCTTCGGGCGGGCGAAATCGAAGAACAATGAAATCTTCCGAAAATGGGGTATCAAGCGGCGTACTAACGAAGATATGCTTGCCGACTACGTGAAACGCGCAGAGGAACTGGTCGCGGAATTGGGCCTGACGTTGCCGGACCTGAGCGAATCTGCAGCTTGAGCCCCATCCGCGATCCGTCCCAAGGGAGTTAAACAGTATGATGAAAGCAGACGTTCGGCCCGATCTGGCGCCTTACTACAACGAGGATTGCGACCCGAAGAACCTGGCGCCGTTGTGGGAAGTGCTCCACACGTTTGCCAAGAAGACGCCGCACAGCGATTGCCAGCCCTATATTTGGCATTACAACAAGATCCGCGACACACTGATGAAATCGGCCGATTTGATCACCGCCGAAG
>JABDJY010000273.1 GCA_013003285.1 Alphaproteobacteria bacterium
CCGCTGGGCCTGACCTGGGCCCGTGGCCATCCCGGCCGCATCAAAGGTCTGGCCCATTGCGAGATCGTCGTGCGCAACCATCCCAGCTACGACGAATATCCCGACGGCCATGGCGAGCGCCTGCGAAAGGTGCGCGGTCCCGATGGCGAAAAACTGGTGCTCGAGGATAATTACTTTGTTGAGGCGATCTATACCGGCGGGGTCATGCGCCAGATCGACGATGAGACCATGTCCGAGATCCGCCGGCCCTATGAGGGGCCGCCGGAGAACCGCCGGCCGACCCTGACCTGGCCGCGCCAGATCCCCATCGAGGGTGAGCCGAAAGAGGTCGCCGAGCTGGTCGAGATGCTGGCGGCCTGGATGGCCGGCAACGATATTCCCAAACTGTTCATCCGCGCCGAACCGGGTCAGATAATGTTCGGCGAGGATTTCGATATCATCGCCACCTGGCCGAACCAGACGACGATCACCGTGCCAGGCCTGCATCACCCCCAGGAAGATTCGCCCGACCAGATCGGCCAGGGGCTGGCGGACTGGTACAAAGCCATATGAACTTGAAAATAATGAGGAAATCGATATGAACGCCATTAGCCCGATCATGCCCTATGCGAAAAAGACCGTCGAGGTTCACGGTCACGCCATGGCCTATACCGATGAGGGAGCGGGCGATCCGGTGGTGTTCCTGCACGGTAACGCCACCTCGTCCTATATGTGGCGCAACATCATGCCCTATCTCGAAGGCAGGGCCCGGCTGATTGCCATCGACAATATCGGCCAGGGGGATTCCGCCAAGCTCAAACATTCCGGGCCCGACGCCTACACATTGGCCGAGCACCAGACCTTCATCGACGGCACCCTCGACGCGCTTGGGGTCACCGAGAATGTGACCTTCGTCATGCACGATTGGGGCGGCCCGCTGGGCCTGACGTGGGCCCGGCGTCACCCCGACGCGATCAAGGGCCTGGCCCATTGCGAGACCCTGGTCTGCGATCACGCCAGCTATGAGGATTATCCCGACGCGGTCGGCGCCATGCTCAAGCGCCTGCGCGGGCCCGAGGGTGAGCAGCTGGTGCTGGAGGAAAATTTCTTCGTCGAGAAAATCTTCACCGCCGGCGTTCTGCGCGAGATCGACGACGAAACCATGGCCGAAATCCGCCGCCCCTACGCCCAAGCCGGCGAGGGACGGCGGGCGACCCTCACCTGGCCGCGGCAAATTCCGGTGGCCAGCGAACCGAAAGACGTCGCCGATCTGGTCGAGGGACTGGCGGTCTGGATGGCGGAAAACAGGATCCCCAAACTGTTCATCAATGTCGAACCGGGCCAGATTATCTTCGAGCGCGATCTCGAGATCATTCGCAGCTGGCCCAACCAGACCGAAGTCACCGTGCGCGGGCTGCATCATCCGCAAGAGGATTCGCCCGACGATATGGGGGCGGCGCTGCGCGACTGGTATGCGGCGCTCGATTGACCGAAAATAAGAGAAACTAACAGGGGAAGGGAACGGCGATGGCGCACGAAAAGGTTTGGGACGAGGTCGAGTACTATTCCGACGGTCGGAAGATCGCCGGATTTCTCTATCGCCCTAAGGACTGGAAGCCGGGCGATGCGGCGCGGCCCGGCATTGTCGTGCTGCACGGCTATAGCGGCATGAAGGATATCTACGGCATGGACGTGCCGCAATGGCTGTGGGAAGCGGGCTATTTCGTGCTGTCCTGGGACTATCCCGGCTTCGGCGTCAGCGAGGGCGAACGCGGCCGCCACCGCCCGTTGGAGCAGGCCCAGGCGACCTATGATGCGGTAACCTATCTACAGACCATCGATGGGGTCGACCCTGAGCGCATCGCCTATTACGGCTCAAGCTGGGGTGGCGCCAACGCCATTTGGTGCGGCGCCTTCGACGAGCGCGTCAAGGTGATCGTCTCGGCGGTGATGGTGTCGGACGGCGAGCGCTGGATGCGCTCGGTGCGCCGGCCCCATGAATGGCAGGCGTTCAAGGCGCAGGTTGAAGAGGCCGAGCGCAAACGCGTTTTGACCGGCGAAAAAACCACCCTGCCCTTGGGCGAGATCATGCTGCTCGATCCGCACACCAAGGACGTGATCGAGAATTTTCACGCCAAGGACCACCGGTTCAACCCGGAATATGATCTGGAAAGCGCCGCGGCGTGCTGGCGCTACAAGCCCGAATGGGTCGCCGGCCATATCTCGCCGCGCCCGGTGCTGATGGTCTATTCGGAGTTCGACATGCTGGTGCCGGTGGCCGAACAGCTCGAATGTTACGAGGCGTTGGGCGAGCCCAAGAAGCTGGTCAAGATTCCCGGCGCCCAGCATTACGATTCCTACTACTTCTGTAATCCCGAGCTGCACGAGATTCAGAAAGTCGAGGCTCTGGACTGGTACCGCAAGTACCTCTAAGTCAGGGGTCCATGGACAGTCTTTGGTCGGATAGCGAGGCGCGGGCCTCGGTCGAGCGATACGCTCAGCAAGGGGTCGGCGAGGATTTGGCGTTGCGCGTTTACACCACGCGGCTGCTCGGCGGCGATCCCAAGCTGGTTCTGCACGGTGGCGGTAATACCTCGGTTAAGACCAGTTTGGCAGATGTGGCGGGCGACGAGGTCGAGACCCTTTGCGTGAAGGGCAGCGGCTGGGACATGGGCGATATCGAGCCCGCCGGCCTGCCGGCGGTTCGCCTCGAACCCCTACGTCGCCTGCGGGCGCTAGACACGCTGAGCGATGAAGACATGGTCAATGCGCAACGCGGCAATTTGTTGGATTCCGCGGCGCCGACCCCATCGGTCGAGACATTGCTGCACGCGTTCCTGCCCCATAAGTTTGTCGACCATACCCACGCCACGGCGATCCTCGCGCTGACCGATCAACCGGACGGTGCGGATATTTGCCGCGATGTGTTCGGCGACAGGGTCGCGCTGGTGCCTTACATCATGCCGGGTTTCGCGTTGGCCAAATCATGCGCGGAAATCTACGAACGCTCGCCGCAGGTCGAAGGCCTCATCTTGCTGAAACATGGCGTGTTCGCCTTTGGAACGACGGCCCGGGAACCCTATGAACGGATGGTGGATCTTGTCACATTGGCCGAGCAATATCTGGCCGACGCATCGCCCAAGCCCCTCGTGGCGGTGAATTTACCGCAACAACTCGCGACACCCGCCGCGATCGCACCCGCCCTGCGCGGCCAATTGGCCATAGAGACCGATGGCGTTGAGGGCTTGCATAAGCGCTTTGTGTTGGAATTTCGTACCGGCGCGGCGATCCGTAACTTTGTCGATGGCGCCGATCTGGCACGCTATAGCCAACAGGGGCCGGTGACCCCCGATCACGCGATCCGCATCAAGCCGCTGCCGGCGGTTCTGCCGCCGCCGGCCGCCGATGATCTTGGTGGATTCTTCGATCGGGCCACGGCGGCGATTGGCGCGTACCGGCAGGCCTACAACGCCTATGTTGAGCGTAACAACACCGATGCCGCGACGCCGAAGACGCCGCTCGACCCGTCGCCTCGCATTCTGCTTGTACCGGGGGTGGGATTCTTCGCAAGCGGCGACAACGCCAAGGCCGCGCGCATCGCCGCCGATTTGTATGAGAACAATATCGAGGTCATCGCCGCCGCCGAATCCGTGGGGACCTATCAATCCCTTGGCGAGCCGGACATGTTTGATATCGAATATTGGTCGCTCGAACTGGCAAAGCTGGGCAGTGCTGTGGAAAAACCGCTGGCGCGCCATGTGGTCGCCATTACCGGCGCCGCCGGCGAAATTGGTCAGGCCAGCGCGCGGGCCTTCCGCGCCGCCGGCGCCGAAGTGGCCCTGCTCGATCTCGACCTCGATGCAGCCAAGAAAATCGCCGGCGACGTCGGGGGTATCGCCGTGCGATGCGATGTCACCGACGACCGGTCGGTCGCCGCCGCGTTCGAGGAAATTGCCATGGCCTTCGGCGGCGTCGATATTCTGCTCTCCAATGCCGGCGCGGCCTGGCAGGGCCGTATCGGCGAGGTCGACGATGCGGTGTTGCGTCAGAGCTTCGAGTTGAACTTCTTTTCCCATCAGCGCGTCGCCAAGGCGGCTGTCGGCATCATGATGGCGCAAAAGACCGGCGGCGTTTTGCTGTTCAACGCGTCGAAACAGGCGGTAAACCCCGGAGCCGATTTTGGCCCCTACGGCTTGCCCAAAGCCGCGACGATGTTCTTGTCGCGGCAGTACGCGGTCGATTATGGCGCCGACGGTATTCGTTCCAATGCGGTCAATGCCGACCGTATTCGCAGCGGCTTGCTCACCGACGATATGGTACAGGCGCGCGCCGCCGCACGGGGGGTGAGCGAGGATGCGTATATGACGGGTAATCTGTTGCAGCGCGAAGTCACCGGCGCCGACGTGGCACAAGCGTTTGTCGATCTGGCGCTGGCGCGCAAGACTACGGGTGCGGTTATCACGGTCGATGGCGGCAACATCGCCGCCGCGTTGCGCTAAGTCTTGGAAATTTAGCCGATCTGCTTCATCATTTTTTTGGCTTCCGCCCGGTCGGGCGTTGCGCCGAACACTGTGGCTGCGGCAGTGAGCCACTGGAATTGGCGAAACGCTGGACCGTCGGCTAAACGCAGGCCGCGTTCGCGCCGTTGCTGGCGCGCCTTGTCGAGGAAGGGTGAACTAATCCCCACCGCCTCGAGATCCCACACCAGGCCGTTCTCCGGGAACAGCGCGGCGCCGCCGACCGGCGACGGCGTATCCTTATCGACCGGTCCAGTGGCGTTCACCACCAGGCTTCCCGGCGGCAATAGGGTCACCAGCCGGTCATGTTCCAACTG
>JABDJY010000276.1 GCA_013003285.1 Alphaproteobacteria bacterium
GGGTCAAATACGCCGCCTGGCGGCGCATCAGCGGTGGTTCGTCCGAGGTCGCGACGACCACGACGCTACGGCGCAATCCGTCCTCGCCCAGATTATCTTCGATAAATTCCTGCACCTCGCGGCCGCGCTCGCCGATCAGGCCGATCACATTGACGTCCGACGCGGTATAGCGCGACAGCATCGACATCAGTACCGACTTGCCGACACCGGAGCCGGCGAAGATGCCCATGCGCTGACCCCGGCAGCAGGTCAAAAACGTATTCAACGCGCGAACGCCGAGATCGAGCTTTTCCCCGACCCGGCGGCGCTGATGGGCTGGCGGCGGCGCATTCCGCAGCAAATAGGGTATCAGCCCGTGGGGCAATGGCGGCCCTCCGTCGATCGGTTCGCCCATGGCATTGACCACCCGGCCCAGCCAGGACGCATCGGGATAAATCACCGGCGCCGCGTCGGCGAGCTCGGCCTTGGACCCGATACCGACCCCATCGAGGGACCCGAACGGCATCAGAAGCGCCCGGTCATCGCGAAACCCGATGATCTCGCAGATCACCGGTTTGCCGTTTCGGGCTTGTAAGTGACACCGGCCGCCGACCGAAACGGCGCGTTGGACACCGCCGACTTCGACCATCAATCCCTGCACTGCAGTGACGCGGCCATAGAAAAATTGTTCGGGAATACGTTCGATACTGGCTCGAATATTAGGAATGTTAACCATCAACTATTAATTTATTCCCGAGTTTGGGCCCGCGATAAGGGCCCCGCGATTGCCGCTAACACCCTGTAGACGCGGGCATTCTACGGATTACGTGCTTAAAGTTCGGTAAAGAACGACTCGACTGCGAAAATGAAAAATAAATTGTGGCAATAATTTGTTAACCAAATCGGGGCTATCTTGTTAATGATGATTACCAAGAAAGCCCGGCGGCGAGTGTCAGGGCTCAATTAACGATCGGAGTAACAGAATGCGCATCCTGCTTATCGAGGACGATTCAGCAACGGCGCAAAGCATCCAGTTGATGCTTAAATCCGAAGGCTATATCTGCGATACCACCGATCTGGGCGAAGACGGCCTGGAGATCGGCAAACTCTACGACTACGACATCATGGTTCTGGACCTGATGCTCCCCGATATCGATGGTTACGAAGTCGTCCGGCGCCTCCGCGAGGCGCGGGTCGAAACCCCCATCCTGATCCTGTCCGGTCTGAACGAGGCCGATAACAAGATCAAGGGATTGGGTGTCGGCGCCGACGACTATCTAACCAAGCCCTTCGATAAGCGCGAGCTTATCGCCCGGGTACAGGCGATTGTCCGCCGCTCAAAGGGTCACGCCGATTCAGTGATCAAAACCGGCAAGCTCCAAGTCAATCTCGACGCCCGTACCGTGGAGGTCGATTCCAAACCGGTACATCTCACCGGCAAGGAGTATGGCATCCTTGAGTTGCTGTCCTTGCGCAAGGGCACGACACTCACCAAAGAGATGTTCTTGAACCATCTCTATGGCGGCATGGACGAGCCGGAACTGAAGATCATCGATGTTTTCGTCTGCAAGCTGCGGAAGAAACTTTCGATGGCTTCGGAAGGCGAGAACTACATCGAAACGGTATGGGGCCGTGGCTATGTGCTGCGTGATCCGATCGCCGATCCGACCAATCAAAAGGCGGCCCAAGCGGCCTAGCCTCTGCTGATTTATCGATTAAAAAGCCGGCGCCTGTCGCCGGCTTTTTTACGCCCCGGCGTTGGGCAGATTAAATCGAAATACGATTTCGTCGGGCTTCGAGGTTTCGACCGCCAAACCACCGTCGAGGCCGCGGGCCATGACCGACGTGTAATAGGCATGGGCCGAGCGCGGGGTTAGCTCTGCGGCATCGGTGTCGCCGGACAGCGCGGCCGACAACTCATCGTCGAGCCCCGCCCGTTCGCCGACCGCGGTAACCCGGACCGCATAGCCATTTCCACTCTGGGCTTCGGAGCTGATCCGCAAAACGCCACCGCGCGGCAAACAATCGCCGGCCAGCATGGCGCCATTGAGCATGACTTTAATGCCGCCCTGCGGCGGTTGCTCGTCGAGCGCATCGGTTTCGATGGTGGTCCGTTGGTTGCCGCACACCGAGCGTATCAGCGCCAGTGCATCGGCCACGGTGACGCCCGAGGCAGCGTTACCTGCCGAGCCATAGGCAAGTCTAAAAAATTGAAGTTTTTCTGAGGCTTGCAGCGCGCTCTTCGTAATTAAGCTCATGGTCTCACCATCGGCGTCGTCGCCATATTCGGTGAACAGTTCGACGCCGGTTTTAACCGCGCCCACCGGGCTGACCATGTCATGACATAATCGCGACGCCAATAATTCAGCGACGTATAGATCGATTGTCGGGCTCATGCCCCCACCCCATTTCGTTCAGGCCTGTCCACTGCCTCGGTTGACCGAAGCAGCGCCGACCAATCTAATGCGATTCGCACCCAATTACTTCCTCTTGTATGGCAGCTTTCATCCATGTCCCTAAGGTTTTCGCCCGGCGCCCTGCAAACCATTAATACGCTGGTCGTTGCGTTGGCATTGATATCGGA
>JABDJY010000309.1 GCA_013003285.1 Alphaproteobacteria bacterium
GTATTCGGAAAGGCTGGGCCGAACCCTGGTTCGAGAACCCCATCAAACCCGATTGGTTGGTTTGTAAATTGACCGATTCCGGCCGGCGGGTGATCGAAAACAGGGGCTGATCTCCGCTTCAGGAGAATCTTCGATGAAATAAGGGTACTCTCAGACCATTATTATTCGACTATACTCAAAGTTCTGCCGCTATATTAAAGTACTTATATTATTAATTTCCCAGAAATAGTGTAGGTTTTCGTGTTTTCGTAATATTTCTACTATCATTCGCGTATAAATTGATCGCACGCCCCTTCTATTATAATGTAATAGAGGACGATTAATCTTACCCGTTTATGTTTTGTGCGTAAATCCTTTCAAACGCTGCGTTTAACTCGATTGGATAGTGATTCATGAATTATTTGGTATGTTTATTGATCTCCGTTACTTGGTTTAATATTGATTAATTGATGGGTACGGTGCGTGAGGGATTATTTAGCCCGTTTTACCTGAATACAAATCAATCAGGCACTCTCGAATTCAGGCATCCAATTTATTTCGAAAGTACCAAGTGCTACTCTATAACAGCTATGTAATAAATTGCGTATTCTCATAGTAGACAACAATACAATCATGCTACGTCTCATCCTTAGTTTGCTTAATGTTTTTGGCTACACGAATATTGATGAAGCGAAAAGCGGAAGCGCCGCTATGGAATGTTTGCGTGAAAACAAAAACAACTCGATTATTTCAGACCGGAATATGCAGCCGATGTCAGGCCTTGAACTATTAAGGCAAGCGCGCACTGAAGAAGAGTTAAGGGAAGTCAGACTTAAAGTGAAAGTCCAGAACGTCATCGCAGCGAAGCAAGCCGGCGTGAACAATCACATAGTCAAACCATTTAAAGCCGAAACTTTGAGGGCAAAAGTCAACGCCGTTAGGGATGATTCATAGCAACTGACAATACGCGACTGAAATTCACATCGTGATGACATCAAGCTTTACGGTTTGGTACACGTTTTAAGGCCCAAGCGGTATTGATTAAACTTAATAACTCTGATCTGCATCGCCGTCACCATGTCATGACACCACCATAGCGGTTTCCTGTTTCACCATTTTCCTTAAACATTAACACCCACTCGTCAGCGTCCAGATAACGTTGTGCAAGAAATCGATAGAGATCGCGGATAGCTTTGGCTTCGTCAATTTCTGGCGAATTTTCAGGGTCTAGATCTTTCCACCAGTCAATAATATCGCTCCAAGCTTCAATACGAACATGTAAATCGTCGCGCACATCACGAACATTGCTGCATCGAACGTCGAGCTGTCTAAGGGTCGCCAAAATCGCGTCGGTTTGAGTTTCGACTTTTTCTAGGCTCGACCGAAAACAGGCAACAGGCTTTTTTATAAGGCGTAATACGGAATCTAATTCGTCAATGATTTTGTTTTGTTGAACGTACCTTTTACGCAGCGACCCCAGCTTGAGTTGAAGATCCTCAATTTGTTTAAAACGCTCGCTTAACTCTTCAATATAAGAGAGTTCGACTGCAAAATTTTCGATCATGGTCACCACTTCGTCCGAGTCCTCGAGACCCAAATGCTCGGCTGCCTTGTTAAAGGCTTCGGTGGTTCTTTCTATCGTCGCTGGATCTTCGAAAAACCGATGTAGTTCCGCAGGATCGGAAGTCCGCAACTCGCGGCCCGAAACCCATGTAATAAGTTGCATTTTTAATTTTTGCTGGGCGGTTCTAAGATGCTTCGCTTCAGCTTTCCATGATGCTTTCCCGTTACGTATTTCTGCCGGCACCTCGTCACCGAGCTTTAGTACAGTGACATACTTCAGGCTCTTGCCGATAGTCTGCAACATTACCCACAATGAACTATCCTCTTTGAGGGCCAGTTCTCGGATTATCCCGTCGAGCGGCAACGACACTTCCTGCTCACCCAGATTGGAGCAAAAAATGGGCTTCTCATCTGGCGGCGAAGACAAGCGAAAATAGCCGTCTCCGAAGGCCTTGAAAAATCCATGTTCTATTTCGACGATCACAGGACTCGATGCTCCGTCGTCGTTCATCATTCGCCTTTCTTGTAAATAAATGAGGCTATAATCGATCAAATTTATTAACAAAATCTCGTATGGGTGCCTCGCATACTGCGTCGGTTGTTTAGTTTTCTATGTATCTTGGTTAATTGGTCGGGACGGAAGGATTCGAACCTACCTCAGGACTGTGAACCAACCAGAAAGCGGCAAGGAACTGAGGATTAAATTCGCAATAAAATCATAAAACGCGACAGTTTCACCCTCTATCTTAGGATATCAGCCATTTTATGGAACCTAACTTATTTGCTATTTATTAAAAGCCCTCGCGACGGGGGCTGCGGCAATTTTGTATTCTTTTTTTGCGGTCAGCAGTGTTGGAAAAGAATTTTATGTTTTGGGAATATTATTAGAGAATTTTATACCAGATATCGGGTCATATTTGGACGTTAGGACGGCCGTCCAAACCGAATTTGGGAGAAATTGATGGAAGCTACCGAAATGTACGTTTTGGTCGCGGTTGTAATCTTTGTTTGTGTTCTGATGATCAAGTTTCTATTACGCCCGAAGCCGGATGAATTGTTTCCAAATATTGACCAGAAAATTATGCCAATTTGGGCAACTTTGGGGCCGTTTGATACCGGCTTTGATTCGGCCTCTGCCATGCGTGGAGCATATTTGGCCGTTATGGGCCCAACTGAAGCAAAAAAAATGGGCGCTGTTATTGAGCAACACGAGACTGATTATGATGACAATTCTAAAGAATGGGAAGAAACACGACGCAAAGCATTGGAAGTTGCAGACTCCGGAACTCTTAACCTAGCAGAAGCAATCACGACTAGCGGCAGCTCAATTAAAGGTCTGATAGTGGGTGGCGAGCGTTGGTCGGAATATCCGGCGCATCAGGCACAAGTTAAAAGCTTGATTAGCACGATATTTGGTACTGGAGAGGCTTTTGATGAGAATTCAAAACAGGATAACGGAATTATAACACCATCTATTGGTATGGCGCTTATCAATGACCATTCAACCGAAGCGCTGGATCTCTTCAAATTTCTTTGCGGAGTATATCGACTTAATATGAACAAAGAGCCGAATGGAAAAGCAATTGATATGACTTGTTTGGCATTCCTTGCGATGCGCAACGAACAGCCTGATTCCAAGCTTTTAGATACATTCGACAATCTAATAGGTTCGTATTCTAAATCATTATCTGACAAAGATTATGTCGCTCCCGAAGAAAACGCTGATGATATAGAAGCATTAAACGAAGGTGATCGTAATTATGTCGGCGAGAGAATGATTGCTAATCCAGTTCGTCAGCAAGAGGAGTTGTGCTGGAGTGAGCGGCCCGGTGCATATGAGCAGCATTTGAAACGAAAGTATAATAACCCGCTATTCCCCATCGATGAGAGGATCATTACGCAAACGCAAATTGATGAGGCTTTTCAAAAGGACAAACAGGACAGAGACGCTCTCCAAGCGGATATTGAAAATATTCTCGACGCTGTTCAACGATTGTCCAAAGAGGCCCAAACCAGAAATTTGGCGGATTTGCGAAAAACTCTAGACGACTTGCTAGTGAGATCTATCGAAATTGGGGCAAAGCAAATTCTTCCTATAGAGTTAGATAAACTTCGCGCGAGGTTGATCGACAAGCTGCGCAAAGCATTTGAAAGCGATCCAGAAGCGTTGGAAAAGATAAATACTGCAGAAAAATATCATCAATCGTATTGGGCAAGGTTTGTTGCCCAATATAAACAGACAGACAATCCAATCAGGCTTGAAGAATTTGTTCCGGCGCTACTAGAAGAAGAGCCAGGCGCAATAGAGGTTTTTGGCAAAGTGGTCAGCTATGATGTATCGAAGCAAATTTTCCAATTCGCGTGCGATCTGCTTGCCCAAAATGAGAACGTGAGGATAACGGTACCGGGTATTAATCGTAAATTGGACGCATTAGAAAAAGGAATGCTTGCATCACGAACAGCCGAACAAGAGAAGTAAAGTTTTGGCTACTGAGGTGGTACCGCTTACTGGAGCGACAAAAAATTACGGCCGAATACCCTCAAATACAGTCATGGATCCTGTGATGGTCGAAATTGGGATTAATCCCGGCGGAGATCGGTGTATTTGGTCACGGTAATTTTGACCCAATGTATGGACCCTCGGCAAGAAAACTCGATTGAGATATTCAGACGGCACGACGAGAATTGTAGCGACTATAAAGTCTCAACGGGCTCATATCCGCACTCGGGCGTTGCTATTGAACAGCCGATCGCTGGGTTATACGCACCATTTAGGATGCAGTGAGTACATGGACTACTGCCGTGCGTTATAACCACACTGAACTAATAAAGGATCAGGCCAATCTAACCTAACCTCTTGTAATTATTGGTCGGGACGGCAGGATTCGAACCTGCGACCCCCACACCCCCAGTGTGATGCGCTACCAGACTGCGCTACGTCCCGACCGTGGCCGGACTATAGCCCGGCCATTGGGCCGGCGGCAACGCTCTGCAACGCAATTGTGCTTCTCAAATAAAGAAAGGGCCGCCCCTGTTCGATACAGTGGGCAGCCCTTTCAAAACAATCTGAAAGCCAGCTGTTAAGCAGCCTTAACATTGTCCAGGAAGCCAGAGATCGCGGTCTAATGAAGCTGGACCCCTCGGTGGGACGGTTCAGTACCTCGAGTCCGATCGGCGGATTGAACGGCGTTGAAATATCAGAGTTGGGTAAGCGCTACTTCAGCGCACCATCGATCATGCTCTTGAGCTGTTCGAGTTCGTCGAGCAAGCCCTGCAACTCTTGGCGTTGCGCGGATGTGAGCTTGGCCCCCTCGCCAGATGAACCCGGCGCCGGGGCTTTCTTCCCGCCGGCTGCCTTCGCAACACCCCCTTGCTTGGGCTTCAACAACCCGTCGCGCAGAAGTTTTTGCACGCCCTTGATCGTATAACCATCATCGTAGAGCAGATTGCGGATATTCTGCAGCAAGGCGACATCGTCGGGCCGATAGTAACGGCGGCCACCACCGCGCTTTAGCGGACGAACCTGGCTGAATTTAGATTCCCAGAAACGCAACACATGCTGCGGCACATCGAGCACTGTCGCGACTTCGCTGATGGTGCGAAAGGCTTGCGCTGATTTGTCGCCCGTGCGTCTTGGGGCGCTTGCTGGTTCCGCCATGACCGCCTCTACGGCGTGCTGTCAGGGGCCGTGCTCTGGGGTTGCGCCGTATCTTCGACGTCCCCGCCGGCTCCCTCAATTAATGTATCGTTGATACTCTTCTTCAATACGTGGCTGGGCCGGAATACCAGAACCCGTCGCGGCAATATGGGAACTTCATCACCTGTTTTCGGGTTGCGACCCATTCGCTGGCCCTTATTGCGTACGGAGAAACTGCCGAACGACGACAATTTAACCATTTCGCCGCGGACCAGGGCGTCGGAAACTTCGGCGAGGACAGATTCTACCAGATCGGCGGATTCATTTCGCGATAGCCCAACCTCTTGGTACACCGCTTCGGTCAATTGAGCCCGAGTGATCGTATCCGCCACAGCACCTCTCCCCCATAATTGGAGAAACGGTAACGTGTCACGATAAATGCGTCAATATCAAAGGATTGGAAGGTGAATTTAATCTAAGTTACAGGCTCTTTAAGCCTAGATTTTAGGCTGTTACCAGCGCACCAACCCCGACCCCCAGGTCATACCGCCGCCGAGCGCTTCGATAAGGACTAGATCGTCCCGCTTAATACGCTGATCTTGGGTGGCCACCCACAGCGCCAGGGGAATCGAGGCTGCCGAGGTATTGGCGTGACTCTCGATGGTGACGACCACCTTATCGCCGCTGATGCCCAGCTTCTTGGCGGTACCGTCGATGATGCGTTTATTAGCCTGATGGGGCACAAACCAGTCGATATCGCTCGCCGATAGATCGTTCGCTTCAAGGGCCTCTACGGTCACCTCGGCCATCTTTACGACCGCATGGCGAAATACTTCTTTGCCTTCCATGCGCAGAAACCCGACCTCTCCGGTCGATGACGGGCCGCCATCCACATAGAGCAGATCATGCAGACGACCATCGGAATGCAGGTGTGTCGACAGAACACCTCGATCAGCAGTGGTCCCCGCCCCACTCTCCGCTTTCAGCACCAGCGCGCCGGCACCATCGCCGAACAGCACGCAGGTACCGCGATCTTGCCAATCGAGAATGCGTGAAAAGGTTTCCGCGCCGATCACAAGCGCGGAGTCGACCTGGCCTGACTTGATGAAGTTATCGGCCGTGGCGAGTGCGTAGACGAAACCGGAGCAAACCGCCTGAACATCGAAGGCCATGGCCTTGTCGGCGCCGAGTTTCGCTTGCACAACGGTTGCCGTTGCCGGGAAGGTTTCGTCCGGCGTCGATGTTGCCACAACAATTAGGCCGATATCCGCCGCCGTGAAGCCTGCCGCAGAAAGCGCGTCGCGTGCCGCCGCCGTTCCCAGATCGGATGTCATTTCGCCTTCAGCGGCAATATAGCGTTGGGTGATACCACTGCGGTCGCGGATCCATTCATCCGACGTGTCCAGGCGCTGGGCCAACTCATCGTTGGTCAGAACTTTTTCGGGAAGATAACCACCACAACCAACAACCACCGAACGACGTACTGTCACGTTCCGCCTCCGGCCTCACCCAGGTTGAGACGTTCAATCTGCTCGGCAATCAGCTGGTTGCCGCCATATTCGATCATGTCCAATGCCACTCCAATAGCGGTTGCGAATCCAACTGCATCGGTTCCACCGTGGCTTTTAACACAAATGCCGTTGAGCCCAAGAAACATTGCGCCATTGTAACGCCGCGGGTCGCTGCGGCTGCGCAGCTTATCCAGGGAATGCTTGGCGAACACATAACCGATCTTGGCCCAAAACGAATTGCGAAAGGCTTCGCGCACAAACCCATTGATTAGTTGTGCCGTGCCCTCAGCCGTCTTCAGCGCGACATTGCCGGTAAAACCATCGGTCACGACCACATCGACGGCGCCGGTGGGTATATCGTCACCTTCAACAAAGCCGACAAACTCACCGGGGAAGTCGAGACCCCGGATGGTTTCAGCAGCCGTCTTGAGGGCTTCATTTCCCTTGGTGTCTTCCTCGCCCACATTGAGCAATCCCAATGTGGGATCTTCGATACCCAAGATCGTGCGCGCATAGACTTCGCCCATGACGGCGAATTGGACCAGGTTGCGGGCATCGCAGGAAATATTAGCGCCCAGATCGAGCATCACCGTCTCCCCGCGCAGGGTCGGAAAAAACGATGCAATCGCCGGACGGTCGATGCCGGGCAAATTTCGCCACTGGAACATCGCCATGGCCATCAACGCGCCGGTATTGCCCGCCGAGACCACACCCGATGAATTTCCGTGCTTAACCGAATCGATTGCCAGCCACATCGACGTGGTGCGCCCGCTTCTTAGAACCTGCGAGGGTTTATCGTCGGCGGCTACCCGTTCAGGCGTGTGGTGGATTTCAACGAATTCGCTCAGCCCCCGTTGCTTGGCAACCCGGGGCTCGATCTCATCCCGGTCGCCGAACAGCAGGAAGCGCACATTGGGAAAGCGACGGCGCGCGATATTGGCACCGGCAACCACGATATGCGGCGCGTTGTCGCCGCCCATGGCATCCAAGGCAATAATGACGGACTCGCTCAATTGAGACCGCTTTCCAGCCGAAACAAATGGCCTAGGTTGAAATTAGATTTTGTCTTTAACCTGAATAACTTGCCGGCCTTTGTAAAAGCCGGTTTTCATGTCGACATGATGGGGCCGATGGTACTCGCCGGTATCCTGATCTTCGACATAAGCCGGTGCTTTCAGGGAATCGTGCGAACGGCGCATGTCGCGGCGTGACTTGGATACTTTCTTCTTCGGAACAGCCATGGTCTTTTCCTTTACCTCAGGACCTACCGTCGGCAGGCGCCGGCGCGACAGGAAGCAGGTAATTAGCCAATAAACCGCCCGCTCGCAAGGGACTAACCGTGCTTCGGGCAATTTCGTTCAATTCTTATCTCGGTCCCGCAACTGGGCCAAGGCCGCAAAAGGGCCCTCATCCTCGGTTTTTGACGCAATTTCGGCCGATTGAGCCTCCGCTTCCGGCGCCCGTGGATAGGGGTTTATCGATAAAAATAAGTACTGGGCCACCAACTCACCAAGATCGATTGAGTCGCCGATCACCGGTTCCGGCGGTTCCATATCGTCAGGGCCGATCTCCAAATCGTCCTCTATATCGACCGAGTCCACGGTATATCGCTGGTCAAACGTCGCCTCCAGGGTATCGCGCACGGGCTCCAACGTGACCACACACGCCTGGACGAGTTCGGCATGTAGACAGCCTTTGACCACAATCTCGCCGCCAATCTCTTGGCGTATGGTCAATTGCGCCGATAGCGCGTCCAGCGACAACAAGGAATATCGAGCAGCCAATTCGTCACATTCGGCCTCGGACGCAGTGATCGTGATTTCATGCTCCGGCACGTCGGTGAATTCGGCCAAATGGAACAATCGTGACAGTTCCACCGACGGCGTATCGAGGGGATCGTCGGTCACCGGTGAACCTCGGAGCCGGCCACGACCTGCGGAAACGCAACATTTCCCGCCATGATCTCGGAGGTCGGCTGACCGTCTAAACCGACGATTGCGCCGTTGATATAGCCAATCATGGCGGACATCTCATCATCCGAAGGCTCGACATAGGCATAAAGATTGCGCCGCAGTGCATCGGCGAGTTCATCGGTGCCACCGGCGAACCCGGTTTCGTAAGCATCGATGCGGCCATACAAATTGCGCGCCAGTTTCTTCACGCGTTTACCGATTCCCATATCGCCGATCCCCTGCTCGCGCAACGTCCGGTCGAGGTCGGCAAACATTAGATCGTGAACCGATTGTGCCAGATCCTTGCCCGGGATATCGGTTCGTCCCAGCCGGCGAAACAGTAAATAGGAATGCAGGCAAACCATCTCGAAGCGACCCAGCTCCGAATCGGGCACGCCGAACGACAGGTAAAATGCCGGATTGCGCGCGTGCGAGACCAAATCGTTATACAGTTTCGTCGCCACATCTTGCCGCTGGCGGCGTTTATCGAGCCATTTGAACATCAGCTTCCCGGGTTATCGCCGTTCATCTACGGCGCGTTAGTTGACATGACGGAAGGCGCAGTGCAAATCTCGCGCCTCAAATAAATACCTTCAGTTATCATGGACGAAGTGGCAATGCTGCGGTTCAAATCCAGTCGCATTATTGAACGATCGGCACACGCCTCACGGAAGATGGCGATGGTAGCAACAGTCGTTGCCTTAAGCGCCTGCACGCCGCTTATTAACGTCCATGGACAAACACCTGACCCCGAAGATCTGGAGCTGATCGAGATCGGCCAATCAACCCGCCGTGACGTTGAACAGCGCTTGGGTACAGCGTCAACCAGCAGCGTGTTTTCCGATAACGTCTGGTATTACTATTCCGAAACCACGGAGACCGTGGCTTTCTTCAAACCGGAAGTCACCGAGCGCAAGATCATTGCTATCCTGTTCGCCCCCGACGGGCGGGTCGATAACATCGCCACTTACACCGAGGCCGATGGCAAGCCGGTCGAACTGGTCAGCCGGGTTACGCCGACGGCCGGTAACGAGCTGACATTCCTCCAGCAACTGTTCGGTAATATTGGCCGCTTCAGTAACCCCGGCGGAGAGCAGTAAGGTCCGAAGACCTCACTGTCCCGCGAGCGCCGCGCTAATCCGCGCGCTAATCCAACTCTTATAGGCCGGCCAATACAGCCAGGATCATCAAGGCCACAATGTTGGTGATCTTGATCATCGGGTTGATGGCCGGACCTGCCGTATCCTTGTAGGGATCGCCAACCGTATCGCCGGTCACCGCGGCCTTATGGGCTTCCGAGCCCTTACCGCCATGGTTGCCGTCTTCGATGTACTTCTTGGCATTATCCCAGGCACCGCCGCCCGCCGTCATGGAGATGGCGACGAACAGGCCGGTCACGATGACACCCAACAACATAGCGCCGAGCGCGGAGAACGCTGCCGACTTGCCGCCGATCGCCAGAATGACGACGAACAACACGATCGGCGACAGCACCGGCAATAGCGAGGGGACGATCATTTCCTTGATCGCAGCCCGGGTCAGAAGATCGACGCATTTGCCGTATTCCGGCTTACCCGTGCCTTCCATGATGCCGGGGATTTCCTTGAATTGCCGGCGGACTTCGACGACGACAGAACCGGCCGCTCGGCCAACTGCTGTCATGCCCATGGCACCGAACAGGAACGGCAACATACCGCCGATAAACAGGCCGACCACCACGAAGGGATTGGTCAGCGAGAAATCGAGGGTCACGCCGGCAAAGTATGCGTGCTCTCCCGGCTGGGCGATGAAGAAGTTCAGATCCGAAGTGTAGGCCGCGAAAAGGACCAGTGCACCCAGACCGGCAGACCCAATGGCATACCCCTTGGTGACCGCCTTGGTGGTGTTGCCGACAGCGTCGAGCGCGTCGGTGGTTTTGCGCACTTCGTCGTCGAGCTCGGCCATCTCGGCAATGCCGCCGGCATTGTCGGTAACCGGGCCATAGGCGTCGAGAGCGACGACCATGCCGGCCAGCGCCAACATTGCCGTCACCGCAATGGCGATACCCAGCAGGCCGGCGAATGAGAAGGAAACGATAATCGCAGCGCAAATAATCAGCGCCGGAACCGCTGTCGCCTCCATCGAAATCGCCAAGCCTTGGATGACGTTGGTGCCATGCCCAGTGGTCGAGGCGCTGGCGATGGAACGGACCGGCCGATAGTTCGTACCGGTGTAGTATTCGGTGACCCAAATCAACAGGCCGGTCACGACAAGGCCAGTCACGGCGCTGAAGAACAGTCCCGTTCCGTTGATGTCAGTGACGCCCACAGTGAATTGAGCATCAAACCCGATGACCCACTGGGTGACGCCGGCAATACCGACTAACGATAGAACGGCGGAAGCGATGAAGCCTTTGTACAGCGCGCCCATAATGTTGGTGCCGCCGCCGAGGCTGACGAAAAAAGTGCCGATGATCGAGGCGATAATGCAGACGCCGCCGATGGCCAACGGATAGACCATCATCGAATCCAGCAGCGGGTTACCGACGAGGAAAATCGAGATGAGAACCATCGTCGCCACCACGGTGACGGCGTAGGTCTCGAATAGATCAGCCGCCATACCGGCGCAGTCACCGACATTATCGCCGACGTTGTCGGCAATCACCGCGGGGTTGCGTGGATCGTCTTCCGGAATGCCGGCCTCAACCTTACCCACCAGATCGGCGCCAACGTCGGCGCCCTTGGTGAAGATGCCGCCGCCGAGACGGGCGAAGATGGAAATCAGCGAAGCACCGAAGCCGAGCGACACCAGCGCGTCGATCAGATCCCGGTCGCCGATCGTGCCATTTTCGAGCAAACCGTTGAGAAAGCCGAAATAGCCGGCGACAGCGATGAGCGCCAAGCCGGCAACCAACATGCCTGTTACGGCACCCGCACGAAACGCGACCGACAATCCCTGGGCCAGCCCCTGACGGGCCGCCTCGGTGGTGCGCACGTTAGAGCGCACCGAGATGTTCATGCCGATATAGCCCGTGGCGCCGGACAGAACCGCACCGATGATGAAGCCCACCGTCGCTGTCCAACTGAGCACGAAAAACAAAACGATGGCGATGATAACGCCAACGATCGCGATGGCGCGATACTGCCTATTTAGATATGCAGCGGCCCCTTCCTGCACAGCGGCGGCAATCTCTTGCATCCGCTCTGTGCCTGCGCTCATCGCGAGAACGGCGCGCGACGCCCAAATGCCATACACAATTGCCAAAACGCCACAGGCGATGGCGAACCAAATTACTGGAGCCATATCAATGCATCCCTTGTATCAGTGTTACTAATTTGCTGGACTGCCAGCTGCCGCAAACCGCAGACATTGGCCGAATCATAAATCCCCCGGAAAGGTCGCGGGAACATGCCAAAAAGGCTTGGGGAACGCAACCGGCTGTCGGCTATGACAGCGATTTACTGGCCTCGGGGCGAAAAATTCAAGCGGCAACCGGCATGCGCCGGCCGCGCAGCCAGAAAACCGCGGCTAAAACCAAGATCAGCAGCGGCACTGCGGCAAGGTTTACCGCGGCCCAGCCGACGCTCTGGAAAGTGCCACCGGCCAATAACGAGC
>JABDJY010000322.1 GCA_013003285.1 Alphaproteobacteria bacterium
GTCTATGCGCGCTTGGCGGCGCTGCAGTTCGGTGCGAATGGCGGCGAAGCCGCCGCGCAATAAACCGCCAGAGCAGTATCCGACCAAATTGAATCAATTCTGTTGTCGAACGGGGCGGCAGCCGCGCGGAAGACGGCGCGGCCCGATGCGGCGCATCGGGCAAGCCGTCTAACAAAGTGGATGCCCGCCGATCGTCAACCCCCAATTCGCGAGAAGGGGGGGCGGGCGGCTCTGCGCCAATGCCGGCGGGCTTTGGCTCGACCATAGCTACGGCTATGCTCTTCACCAAACCCCTTGGCCTTGTCACACATCCGCACCGCCAGAATGGTTCAATTTGGTCGGATACTGCTCTAGCGCTGGGTCAGTTTGAATTCGATGCGCCGGTTACGCCGGTAGGCGATTTCATCTTCGCCGCCATCGAGCGGTTGATACTGGCCGAATCCGGCGGCGACTAGCCGGTTCGGCGGAATGCCATGTTCGATGAGAAATTTAACCACCGAGGTCGAACGGGCCGACGATAGCTCCCAATTGGAGGGGAATTGCGCGGTGCTGATGGGCCGGGCGTCGGTATGACCATCGATCCGCAAGACCCAATCCAGTTCGGCCGGGATTTCTGAGGATATTTGGCGCAGGGTCGCGGCTAGTTGCTCAAGTTGCGCGCCGCCATCCTGGTTGAGTTCCGCCGCGCCCGATGCGAACAGAACCTCTGATTGGAAGACAAATCGGTCGCCGACAATGCGAATGTCGGCGCGGTTACCGAGAACCTCGCGCAGCCGGCCGAAGAATTCCGAACGATAGCGGGCAAGCTCCTGAACCCGTGTGGCTAGGGCCGCGTTGAGCCGTTTGCCCAGGTTCACGATCTGGGTGTTCTGCTCTTCGTTCTTCGCTTCCGAGGCTTCCAGAACTTCGTTTAGGGCGGCGAGCTGGCGGCGAAGTTCGCTCAGCTGCTGGCTGAGCAAGGACATTTGGCTCTGGGCTTTTTCCGACAGGGTGCGTTCTTCGGTGAAGGATTGTTCGGCGGTTTCGGCGCGGCTCAGTAATTCGGCCAGGCGAATGTCGCGCTCGCCTACCTCTTTTTGCGCCAGCACGGTGCGTTCGCTCTCTTCCGCCAGCTTCGCTTCCAACTGCTTGGACAAGTCGCGAACCTCGCCGAGTTGCTGCTCGCTAGCCTGCAATGTTGCCGCCATGCCGGCGACTTTCTGCTCAAGCTCTTCGCGCACCGTGCGCAAGGCGGCGATGTCGCGATTGAGGCGTTCCAGGTCGCGCAGCTGTAATTCGATCGATTCCTTATCGGCGGCGATTATTTTGTTCAGCTCGGCGATTTCCCCGGCCCGGGCCCGTTGGCCACTCGCCAACTCTTCCTCGACGTCCGAAAGTTTGGCGACCAATGCATCGCGTTCGCTGACCGAGGTTTGCAGTTGCGATGATAATTGCGAGACCGAGAGGCGCAGCTCGGCATTTGTGGAGCGTTCCAGATCGAGCATCTGGGCTAGCTCGTCGAGTTCGCTGGTCAGTTTCTCGAGCACCGAATCGCGGCCCGACAGGGCGTCCGACAAGAACACTTGGGCAAGGGCGAAAACCATAATCAGAAAGACGACCACCACCAAAAGTGCGGCGAGGGCGTCGACGAAGCCGGGCCAGTAACTTACCGAATTATATCTGCGTGACGCGGCACCGGGCATGGCTTAACCCCGCGTCCTAGCGGCGACCGTCGCTTTCATCGGAACTGGCCGCAATCGTGCGGGCCAGCAGGCGGATCTCGGCGCGCAATTCCTGGACCATTTGATTGCGTCCGCTGGCCGATTCTTCGACCAGGCGCGCTAAATAGATGTCGACATTGCGAATGTGGTTTCGCGTCGCCTCATCGATGGCGCCGCCGCCACCGGCACCGTCAGCGAGCTTCTGCAAGACCGGTTGCATATCGGATTGAGACTGGGCGAGGCGCAGCATCAAATCCTGTTCGGTACGCATCTGGTCGGTCAGCGTGGTCAGACCATCGGCCAGCACGGTCAGGGCCATATCGGTCTTGCCCCTGGTCGCTTCGCCTTGGGCGATGGTGCGTTGCAGATTGTCCAGTGAGTCGGCTGTGTTTTCGAGCAGGGCTTGGATATAGGCCGGTACGCTATGGTCGCCTTCGACGATGCCCCCGGCGCCGCTCGATACCCGGGTCTGGCCGCTCAGCCATTCTTCCAGCTCATTGTAAAACCGGTTCTGCGCCGAGCCCGCCTGCAGGTCGAGAAACCCCAGAATCAGCGACCCGGCGAGGCCGAACAGGGACGAACTGAATGCGGTACCCATACCGGCCAGGGGCGCGTTGAGACCGGTTTTAAGGGAATCGAAGACCTGGTTCACGTCGCCGCCGGTGACCTGCAGGCCGCCGATCACATCTGCGACCGAACGTACCGTCTGTAAGAGGCCCCAGAAGGTGCCGAGTAGGCCGAGAAAAATAAGCAGGCCGATGAGGTAGCGCGAGAGATCGCGCGATTCATCGAGGCGGGCGCTGATGCCATCGAGGATCGAGCGCATCGACATGGTCGACAGGCTAAGCCGTCCGCTGCGCTCGCCGAACATTGTCGCCATGGGCGCCAGAAGTCTTGGTGCCGCGGCGACCGATAGGCCGGGCCGCTCGCTGCGGTAGGTTTCGATCCAATTGACTTCGACATTGAGCATCCAGACCTGGCGAAACACGAACAAGATGCCGAGCACCAGCACGAAAACGATAACGCCGTTAATGAATGGGTTGGCCAAGAACGAGGCGAGGAGTTCTCCGTATAAAGCGCCCACGGCCGCTGCGGCGAGAACCAGGAAGATCGCCATGCGGGTCAGGTATCGTTGCGGGCTGGTCATGAACTGTTCACCGTGGCGGTCTCGACGAGGCTGGGATCGGTTGCTGTGTCGTTGCGGCGGACGATATGGCTGGGCCCTAGCATGGGTCGATAC
>JABDJY010000332.1 GCA_013003285.1 Alphaproteobacteria bacterium
GTGGAGAGCGGTGCGCGTTTGAGCACCGCTTAGAATTAGTTTTCGACTCACTCTGCCGGCCGGGCCCGCCACCCGACCCAACTGGCGATCGCCGCGGCGGCCTGCATGATGAAAATTACCCAGGCCAGCGGTAAATGCGTGACACTGGGCAAGAGACCGACAGTGACCGTGGTCAGCGCGGCGATACCGTATTGCGACAACCCGTTGAGCGCCGCGCCGGTGCCGGCATATTGCGGCCGCACGCTGACGGCGGCGGCCATGGCGTTGGGAAACGTCATCGCCAGGCCAAGCCCGAATATGAACATGGGCGCAATCGCCGCCAGGGGCGTGAACACGCCAAGCAGCGGCAAGATGAGATAGATGCTGGCGCCGAGCAGGCCGACGGCGGTGCCGATGACGATCATTCGGTTCACCCCGAGCCGGGCGGTCAGCCAGATCGTGCCGGCGTAACCGAAAAATGCGCCAGTGGTGCCGGTTATCATCAGATAACCGAACTGATCGGGGGCAACGCCGTAGCTGTCGATCAGCACGATGGGCACGCCGGCGAACCAGGCGAATATGGCGCCGCTCACGAATCCGATGTTGAGGCTGTAAGCGACGAAGACCCGCTCGCCCAGCAGAACCCGGTATCCCAACGCCATGGCCTTCAGACTGTTGAACAAATTGCCGCCCTGGGCCGGGTGGGTCTCGGCCATCTTGAGCGCGCAATAGCCGAATAGAATCGTGCCGAGCAGGGCGAGGAACAGAAATGAGGCTTGCCAGCCGAAATGGGTGTGCAGATAGCCGCCGAGCGCGGGCGCCGAGGCCGGTGCGAACACCATGACCGATGAAATGGTGGCCAAGGCACGCGCCGACTGTTTGCGGTCGTATAAATCGCGCACCATGGAGCGCACCATCACCATGGAGCCCGCGGCGCCGATTCCCTGCAGGATGCGCGCGGCGACCAGCATGGTCATTGATGACGACGCGGCGCAGGCCAGGCTGGCGACGATATAAATCCCCAGCCCCCATAGCAGCACCGGCCGGCGGCCATAGCGGTCGGCGATGCCGCCATAGAAGAAATGCGCGCCGGCATAGGCGATCAGGAAGCCAATCAACGTCGTTTGCACGGCAAAATTGGTGGCGCCGAAGTCCCGCGCGATGTCGGGCATCGACGGCAGAAAGACGTTGTAGGCGATCGCGCTGCCGGAAATCAGTGCGGTCAGCAGCGGGATCTTCGGGGCGGAGCGCTTAATGGCGGGAAACTCGTTGGGGCGGAATGCATGGCGGGGATTGTAAGGCGGGAAAGACTAGGAGGTTCTGATGAATCCCATCCGCCTCAGCCAGTCGAAAGCAAATGTTTTTGAAAGAACGCCGCCAAGGGGGCCGCGGATGTGTTGGAGGAGCGGGTCTCCTGCTCGATATAGGTGATGTCGATGTCGCCGCCGGCGTTGCGGTAGTTGGCGACGAAGCGCTCCGGCTCGTTGAGCTCCACCGGCGCGTCCGGGTCGCGGTAATCATGGACCGGGTCGGGCTGGCCTTGTACCCACAGGGCCGGTGGGGTCTCGACCGCCTCGCCCCGTTCCAGGGCCAGCATCGGGTTGCCTTCCGCCATGGCGTCTTCGGTGACCCAGTATTGATCGTGGCGTTCGGGCAGGTCAGCGACCCAGGCCGGCGTGTCATCGCCGGCGCGCAATCGCACGACGCGGCGGTAGCGGGACAGGGGATTGATCACCGGCCAGAACATGCCGACGCAGCGCACACTGGCGTCAATTTCCGGCGCGTCGCCCAACTCGAGCGACGCGTAGCGCGGATCGTTGGGCCGCATGGCCGCCAGCATGGCAAGGTGTCCGCCGCTGGATTGCCCGTTAATACCGATGCGTTCGGGGTCGATTTGAAAATCGCGCGCGTGCGCCTTCAACCAACGCACCGCGTAATTGATATCGATCAGTGAGCTTCGGTAGCCGTCGGCCCCGTCGCGGAAGTCGAGCGCCACTGCCGCGATGCCGGCCTCCGCCAATACCGCGTCCCGTTGCAGGCATTCGGATCGGCTGCCCTTACCCCAGCCGCCGCCATGGAGGTCGATCACTGCGGGGAAGGGGCCATCGCCGGCTGGGCTGGTCAGGCTCAGGGTCATCGCCCGGTCGCCATGGTGCAGATAGTCGATGTCTTGCGTGGTCATGATCGCTGTTCCGCTCGGTTGTGATGGCGCAGCGATAGATTAGCCAACGGTGAGCACAACACCAACCGCTCTTGATTGGAGGTCGCAGAAATGGAGATACTACAGACAACCCGGCCGGTGTGCTGATGGGGTGCGCCGTTGACGGGATGAAAAAGAGGAATCGCCAAATGACGTTTTCTAAAGTTCCGCCGCGGCGCGTCGTCGTCGGCAACGGTGCCGATGGCAAGTCGAAAGTCATCTTCGATAGTCGAAACCCCCACCAGCACGAACGGGGCGGCGGCTCGACAGTGTTTTTC
>JABDJY010000335.1 GCA_013003285.1 Alphaproteobacteria bacterium
CGATCAGGGCTTTCGCAAAGGGCAGGGTGTCGGCGTAGGGCAGGCCCGGCTCGGCGGTGAACCGGTTCGGTCCCGACAGCTTGATCCAGCAGCGGCCGGTATCGAGACATTCCAGCACGATCCTGAAGCCGGGTGAATCAATCCCCAGTTCGGCGGGCTGCCAGCCCATATGGTCGATGACGAAATTGCCCGGCGAGGCCATCATGGTGTCGCGCCAGGCCAGCGCCTCCGCTTCGCCGCGGAACCAGAATTGCGGGTGCCAGCCCAGCTCGTGGACGCGGGCGATCATTTGGGTGTCGATCTCGGCCGACCAGCGATAGGCGAACCGCGCGCCGACCACGCCGGCCTTATCGAGAATTTCCAGTTCACCATCGGTAATATTGGGCGCCGGCATGGCGATGCCGCGAAAGCGCTCGGGCGCGCGGCACAGGGCGTTGAGCATATATTCGTAGCAATGGCCCTGCATCAGCGACTGCACGATGACCCCGCGGGTCACCCCCAGCGTGTCGTGCAGGCCCATCAAATCGTCGACCGTGCTGTCCTCCACTTCCAAGGGGCGGGCGGGATTCAAGGGGAAGCGCGCCTGCGGCCCGAAGATGTGGAAATGGGTGTCGCAGGCCTCCGGCGGCGCCTTCAGGCGCGGCGTCTTGGTATCACGGACGGGCGGCGGCGATAATTTGCGGTCCATTACTCTCAACTCCCCTGGGGCGGCTATTTTTCTTGTCCCTTAGTGAGCCTAGTGAGCCGCGATTGGCGCGCGCCGTCAACCGTGTGCCGTCTGGCCGCTGCTCGCGGGGCCGAAATATTGCTTTGGAATCGATTTGGGGCGAAGATACGCAGGCGTAGGGGGCGGCGCGAGATACCCGCCGCATAATGGGAGAAAACTGATGGATGGAAGCCAAGTAGCGAAAATGCCGGAGACGGCGAAGGCGCGGGGCAAGATCGCTCCAGCGAAACTGGCCCATGTGGTGCTGAAAACACCTCCGGGACGGGTTACCATGATGCTCGACTGGTACAAGAAAGTACTCGAAGCCGAAGCCATGTACGAGAACGAGGGTTTCGGTTTTGTCTCCTATGACAATGAGCATCACCGAGTCGCCGTGATCGGGTTCCCGGGCACCGGCGAACATATCGATGGCCATGCTGGCATGCACCATATGGCCTTCACCTACGCCAATCTGCACGATCTGGCGCACACCTATAACCGGCTGAAGGGCGAAGGCATCACCCCGGAATTCTGCATCAATCACGGGCCGACGACGTCGATGTATTTCTTCGATCCCGACAAGAACCAGGTCGAGCTGCAGGTCGATAATGTGCCGGAAGAGAAGTTTGCCGAATATTTCGAAAACGGCGAATTCACCGAGAACCCGATCGGCGTCAAGTTCGACCCCGACGAACTGTTCGGCCGCCTCGCTGCCGGCGAGCCGGAAGCGGACCTGTTGCAGCGCCCGGCGGGCGCGCCACCGCCGCTGGATGAATTTCCGCAGAACTAAATATCGGTATAAAGGCCCGCCCCCGGCGGGCCTTTTTCTATTGCCGCGTTTCTCCGTGGCGGGTTTCGATGGCGTCCCAGATCAGCGCCGATAGGTTCGAGCCGTCGAAGCGGTCGATCTCCTGGATGCCGGTGGGCGAGGTGACGTTGATCTCGGTGAGGTAATCGCCGATCACGTCGATGCCGACGAAGATCAATCCCTGCTCTTTCAAGGCCGGCCCGATGGCGGTGCAAATATCGCGCTCGCGCGGCGTCAGATCGGTCTTCAGCGGCGTGCCGCCCACATGCATGTTCGACCGTGCCTCGCCCTGGGCCGGCACCCGATTGATGGCCCCGACCGCTTCGCCGTCGACCAGGATGATGCGCTTGTCGCCCTGGCGCACCTCCGGCAAATAGCGCTGGGCGATGATCGGCTCGCGGTACAGGTCGGTGAAAAGTTCCAACAGCGCCGTCAGGTTTTCATTACCCGGCTCGATATGGAACACGCCGCTGCCGCCATTGCCATAGAGCGGCTTGATGATGATGTCGCCATGTTCGGCGCGGAAGGCCTTGATGTCGTCGCTGTTCGACGTGATCAGGGTCGGTGGCATCACGCCGTCGAAATGGGTGACGAACAGCTTCTCCGGGGCGTTGCGCACGGAAACCGGGTCGTTCACCACCAGGGTCTGCGGGTGGACATGCTCGAGCACATGGGTGGCGGTGATATAGGCCATGTCGAAGGGCGGGTCTTGGCGCATCAGCACCACATCGACCCCGGCCAGGTCGAGGGTCTGTTCGCCGCCCTTGGTGAAAAAATTGCCGGCCTCGCGGCGCACTTCGAGGGGCTGGGCACGGGCCAGCACCCTACCGTCGCGCAGGCTTAGATTTTGCGGCAGATAGTGGAACAGCGCGTGGCCGCGGGCCTGGGCTTCGAGCGCCAGGGCGAAGGTCGAATCGCCGTCGATGTCGATCGATTCGATGGGGTCCATTTGGATGGCGACGGCCAAGCTCATTGCGCGTTCTCCTGAAACTTACCAGCGCGCAAGATACAATAGCTGGCGCGCCCGCGTCGCCCTAATTAAGACGCCCTAATTCAGAGGTCTTAATTTAGACGATTGCGCAGCTCGCCGATCAGTTGCGCGACCCGGTGTTTATCCTGGGGCGATAGGGACAAGTCGCGGCATTGCTCAAGCGCGACCATGGCGGCGCGCAAATTTCCCAGATGGGAATGCAGCAAACCGGCCTCATGCCACAGCCCGGCATTCGCCGGTGCGAACATCAGCATATCCTCGACCACAACCAGCGCCTCGGCCACCTGTTTGGCTTTAAGCAGGCGCACTTTCTTGTTGTTTTGCAGGCGGATGAGAATGTCGCGGTTGCTCGCCGGGGCGTAATGCTCGGGCAAGAGTTCCGCGTCGCCGCCGCGTGTGGCTTTTAACAATGCCCGCATATCGGAGATCTCGATAATCTTGCCGCCATTGAACGGATCGAAGATGGTGCGGTCGCCCGCCTCATCCAGCCGGGCGAGAAAATGACCGGGGAAATTCAGTCCCTCGATAGTCCATCCCAGGGTGCGGCCAGCATAGAGATAGAGGATGCCCAGGGCGATCGGCAACCCCTTACGCCGGTCGATCACCCGCATCAGGTTGATATTCTGTAAATCGTCATAAGACAGGCTGTCGCCGGTATAGCCAAGATCGCCGGAGATGACTTGATTGAGCGCCGCGAGTTGGTCTCCGGCGCCGCTACCGCTTTGGCCATAGGCGGCGGCCACATCGCTGGCGAGTTTGTCCAGATGGTCGCGGTACCGGTCCAAGGGTACGCCGGGGCGGTCGCGTGTGGCGAGCAGAAGCGCCGCTTCGCCGAGGTCGATATGGTCATCGTCGCGGCGCGCCAGCATTTGCAGCGCCGCCGCGGAATCGGTTCCCGACAATAGGGCGCTAGCGGTCAAGTCCCGCTACTCGGCTTCACCGACGGCTGCTGCAGGCGGCGCGGATCGTCAATCAGCAGCACATGGCTGACCACTTCTTTCACGTCGGGAATATTGCGGGTGACCTGGAATACCCGGTCGAGTTCCGCCTGGTTTTGGGCGACCCCCAAAAGGTAAACGGTGCCGGCGACGGTGCGGGTCGAATAATTGATCGAGCTGATGCCGTCGGTGAATAGCAGGGCGGAATCGAGGCGCGCATTAATCAGCGCGTCGCGGGCGAAGGCCTCGATGCCGGCGCCCCGTTTGACCTGGATTTCGTTGATGACCTCGCGGACATTGTCCGGTTGCCACGCCAGTCGCGTCGCCTGGTCGGCCATTTGTGCGGTCGGCACCCGTCCCGTGAGCAGCACGCGGCCCTCATAAATTTGCAAACCGACTTGGTTGTACAGATCGAGCCCCTCGTTGAGCCATAAATCGTTGATTTCGATACGAATGCCGGCATCACGCACCGAGCCTTTGATGCCGCGTTCTTCGGACGCTGCGACGCCGGCGGTGGCGCCGGCGCCGATAACCGCACCCGTTGGGGTGCAGGCGGCCAGCAGTAACAGCGTGGCGCACAGAAAGGCAGGAAAGCGAGAAGCGTGTTTTTGGCGTGTTGCGTTCTTAGTCATAAGAGCCGTGGTTAAAGTCTGAGTGTGGCGGCAATGGGGCGACTTTGCTGCAATATCTGTAGGCGGTTTCGCCGTAATTCGGCAAGCCTCTCTTGCGGTTACATCTGTTCCCCGTCACCGGGCCGCCAGGCATCGACGATGTGCCGGGGCCAGCGCCGGGGGGCCATAAGAATGGCGTCGAAGCGGATATCGCAGTCTGCAAAATTACGATGGCGCGCCATGAAGTCGCGCATCGCCCGGGCGATGCGTATGCGCTGGCGCGGGTTTATGGCTTCGGCAGCCGCCGTCAAATCTGTACGCGCCTTCACTTCCACCGCCACGAGAAGCGCACCACGGCGGGCAACAATGTCAATTTCGCCGGCCCGGCAGCGGTAGCCGCGGGCGAGAATCCGATAGCCCTTGGCGCGTAGCAATAACGCCGCGCGCCATTCGGCATTGCGCCCGCGCTTATACGCCGCGCGCCGGCCGGCCGAGGCTTGATCGCCCGGCGCCGGTGTCATTTGTCGGGCGTATCCGCCGACAGCGCCAATGCGCGTCGGTAGACATCGCGCCGGGGCCGGCCCGATGCCGCCGCGACATGATCTACCGCATCGCGCAGGCTCATGGCGGCCAGTGTCTGCTCTAGCATGGCGTCAATCTGTCCATCGTCGAGCGCGGCCTGCGGCGCGGGCGGACCAACGACCAGAACCACTTCGCCGCGTGGCGGTCCCGATTCAGCGAAGGCGGCGGCCAACGCCGTAAGTGTTCCACGCCGCACTTCCTCGTACATTTTGGTGAGTTCGCGCACCACCGCTGCCGGCCGATCGCCCCAGCAATCGGCCATATCGGCCAAAGTTGCCGGCACCCGGCGCGGAGATTCATAGAAAATCAGCGCCGCCGGCACGGCGGATAGCGCCGCCAGGCGTTGCCGCCGGGGGCCTTGCTTGGGTGGCAGGAACCCGGAGAACAGAAAGCTATCGGTGGGCAGGCCCGCCAGTGACAGCGCGGCGATGGCGGCAACCGGCCCGGGGGCCGTGGTAACCGGAATGTCGGCGGCAATGGCGGCCTGCACCAGCCGGTAACCCGGATCGGAAATTAGCGGTGTTCCGGCGTCGCTAACCAGCGCCACGATCTCGCCCTTTTGTAGGCGTTTGATGAGTCGGGGCAGCGCGGCGGGCGCATTATGATCGTGATAGGCCGTGGTCGGTGTGTTGATATCGTAGTGCGAGAGCAACCGTCGCGTGATGCGGGTATCTTCGCAGGCGATCAGGTCGGCGCCGCGCAAAGTATCGAGCGCGCGCAGGGTGATGTCGCCAAGATTGCCAATCGGCGTCGCAACAAGGTACAAGCCCGGCGCCAATGGTGTGTGGCGCGGTTGCCGCGACACGGTTGGATCGCTAGGCTCGCCTTCGCGTTTGCCGGAAGGGTCGGGCGCTGTTGAACCGGGTGAAGTGGATTGACGTGGTGTCACGACTTTTAGTTTTCCTGACCAAGCTAACGCATGTGCGGCCGCGGTTTACCTGGATGGTGTTGTCCGCTCTGCTGCTCTCTGCGTGTGCAGAGGTACACTTAACGGCAACCCCGCCGCCCGTGCAACAACCGCTGCCGCGCGTCGTAACGCCGGCACCGCCGCCGCCGGCGCCAGAGCCCGCGCCGGTCGAGCCGGTGATCGCCGGCCCTGCCGGACCCGAAACTGACATATTGCGTAAACCGGGCGCAGTGACCGTCGCCATCCTGGTCCCGCTAACAGGCCCCGAGGCGGCGTTCGGCCGCGATTTGTTGGCCGCGGCGCAGATGGCGGTGTTCGATTTGGCGGACTCGAACTTTGAGCTTCGCTTGTATGATACGGGCGGTCAGGTCGCGCAGGCCCGCACTGCTGCCCTGGCGGCGCAGCAGGACGGCGCGCAGATTATCTTGGGCCCGCTCTTTTCCAGCGCGGTATTGGCGGCTGCCGATGTTGCCCGCCCGGCGAATATTCCGATTCTGGCATTTTCCAACAACCGTGAGATTGTTGGCGACGGCGTCTACGCCATGGGTTTCTTCCCCGAAGATCAGGTGCAGCGGATCGTCGACTACTCTTTCGCCCAAAACATGACACGCTTCTCGGCGCTGGTACCCGACGATCTCTATGGGTCCCGTATGGTCGCCGCGCTCAACGAGAATACCGGCCTTGGCGGTCGCGAGCTGACAGAAGTCGCCTATTACCTTGATGAGACCCAGGCTCTCGTCGACACGGTGAAACAGCTGGGCCGCTATGATGAGCGCCACAAGGACTTGCTTGACCAGCGCCGCGAACTGGCGGCAAAGGATGACGAAATATCAAAACGCGCCCTGGAACGGCTGGCAGACTTGGAAACGCTGGGTGAGGTTGATTTCGAGGCCCTGTTGCTACCCGCTGGCGGCGAAGAGGTTCTGCGTATCGCGCCCCTGTTGGCCTTCTACGATATCGACCCCTCGGTCGTTAAGTTACTGGGAACCTGGCTGTGGGACGACCCAACGCTACGCACCGAACCCAATATGATTGGCGCCTGGTTTGCGGCGCCGCCGACCGCGACGCGGCAGCGCTTCGTCGAAAACTTCAAACGGCTCTACGAACGCGAGCCCGAGCGCCAAGCCACCCTGGCCTATGACGCAACGGCGTTGGCGATCGTTTTGGCGCAGCGCGTGGCGCGGGCGAATGACACGGCCACGAACATGTATTCCGTCGATGCTCTAACATCGCCGGTCGGGTTCACCGGCATGGACGGTATTTTCCGTCTGCGGCCTTCGGGTTTGGTCGAGCGCGGCCTGTCGGTCTTCGAGATCCAACCCGACGGCGCCCGCGAGATCGATCCTGCGCCGACATCGTTCGATGACTTAATTAACTAGGCGAAATCAGTTAGGCGAACAGGGCGGCGATAACCGCGTCGAGGCGCTGCAAACCGGCCGGTGTCGCCCGCAAACCCGCGCTGTCATAAACGATAAGCTCTGCCTCTTGCAGGCGTTTCACCACGGCTGGTTCGATCACCTCATCGAGGGTCACGCCGGCGCGGGCGCGAAAATTGTTTGCAGTGATTCCGTCAGTTATCCGCAAGCCCATCACCGCCAGTTCGGCGATCACTGATTGTGTGTCGAGCGGTTCATCGGTTTGCGTGGCGTGGCCGCGACCCTCGACCCGGCGCAGCCAAATCTCGGGCGCGCGATGCTGCCGCGTGGCGTGGATATTGCCGTCTGCGGTGATGCGCCCATGAGCGCCGGGGCCGATGCCGATATAATCGCGATAGTGCCAATAGGCCATATTGTGCCGGCATTCCTGGCCCGGCGCCGCATGGTTGGAGATTTCATAGGCCGGTATACCGGCCGCCGTCATCATGTCCTGGGTGGTCTCGAACAGAGCTGCCGAAACCCCTTCGTCGGGCATGTCCAAATCACCACGCGCCTGGGCCATAAAAAACGGCGTGCCTTGCTCAATTGTGAGCTGGTAGAGCGATAGATGGCCGCGAGACAGGGCGATGGCTTGCGCGAGTTCGTCTTGCCATTGGATGACCGATTGTCCGGGCCGGGCATAGATCAGGTCGAAGGAATATCGCTGGAAGGTCTCGGCGGCCAATTGGATGGCGCTTAGGGTGTCGGCGGCGCTATGGGTGCGGCCGAGAAATTTAAGCGCCTCATCGTCGAGAGCCTGAACGCCCAAGCTGACGCGGTTAACGCCGGCGTCGGCAAAGGCGGCCAGGCGTGTGGCCTCGGTCGAGGTGGGGTTGGCCTCCAGCGTGATTTCGATATGCGCGTCGAGGGTAAACCGATCGGCGATTGCGTCGATTACCGCCGCCGCCGTCTCCGGCGCCATCAGGGACGGCGTACCGCCGCCGAAAAAAATGCTGGTGATCCGCCGGGGGCCGGCGATTTCGGCATAGTGGTCGAGTTCGCTTACAAACGCGGCGCGCCAGCGGGCATGGTCGACTTGCTCGCTGACATGGCTGTTAAAATCGCAGTAGGGGCACAGTGAGCGGCAGAACGGCCAATGCACATAAATCGCCAGAGTATCAGGCGTGGGGACTGCCTCAGCCATCGGGCGGGTCGAAGCAGGCATCGAGCATTTTCCGGAAGGCGACGGCGCGGTGAGAGATGGCGTGCTTGTCGTCCGGGTCGATTTCGCCGAATGTCTGTTTATGGCCGATGGCCTGGAATATGGGGTCGTAGCCGAACCCGCGCTCGCCCCGCGGCGGCCAGACGATCTCGCCAGCGACCTGACCCTCGAAGGTCTCCAC
>JABDJY010000347.1 GCA_013003285.1 Alphaproteobacteria bacterium
AGCTTGCCCTGCATCAGCTGAAAGGTGCCGATCGGTTTGCCGAATTGCTCGCGCTCATGAACATAGGGCACGACGATATCCATGCACGCTTGCATGATACCCAGCGGTCCCGCCGCCAGCACCGCACGCTCATAGTCGAGCCCGCTCATGAGCACATTGACCCCGCGGCCGACCTCGCCCAGCACATTTTCTGCCGGTACTTCGCAATCCTGGAACACCAGCTCGCAAGTGTCCGAGCCGCGCATGCCCAACTTGTCGAGCTTCTGGGCGGTGGAAAATCCCTTGAATCCCTTCTCGACGAGAAAGGCCGTGATGCCGCGCGGTCCGGCATCCGGATCGGTCTTGGCGTAGATCACGAACGTGTCGGACACCGGCCCGTTGGTGATCCACATCTTGTTACCGTTGAGAATATAGCGGTCGCCCTTCTTGTCGGCGCGGGTGCGCATGCCGACCACGTCGGAGCCGGCGCCCGGTTCGCTCATGGCCAACGCGCCCACATGGTCGCCGGAAATCAGTTTGGGCAGATAGCGCGCCTTCTGTTCCGCGGTACCGTTGCGGCTGATCTGGTTGACGCAAAGGTTTGAATGAGCCCCGTAGGACAAGCCGACCGACGCTGAGGCGCGGCTGACCTCTTCCATGGCCACGCAATGTTCCAGATAACCCAGGCCGGAACCGCCAAACTCCTCGTCGACGGTGATCCCGTGCAGCCCCAATTCGCCCATCATCGGCCATAGATCGAGGGGAAATTCGTTGTTGCGATCGATCTCTTCGGCGCGCGGCGCAATATGATCGTCGGAAAAGCTGTGCACCGAATCGCGCAGCATGTCCGCGGTCTCGCCCAGGTCGAAATTAAGCGTCGGGTACTGGTTTGGAATCATGCGTCGCGTTCCTCTATTTCCCAACCGTAGGATTTATCACACCGGCCGGGACTCGGGCCCCACAAACCATGATCCCCCGCTATTCCGCGGCACACAAGGGTCCGATTGTGATGTTGCGTCATCGGTCGGTATTCTCAAGTTCGTTCAACCGTTCGCGACAGCGCGCGGCATATTCATCCATGCTGGCAAGGGCGGATTCCGCGTCGCGGCGTTTGGCTTCGAGCGCATCGCGTTTGCTGGCTAGCTTTTCGATCAACACTCGCAACTGGCCGGCCTCGCCCTGGGGAGCATCGTAGAGTTCGATGATTTCCTTGGCTTCGGCCAAGGAAAATCCCAGCCGCTTGCCGCGTAATATCAAGGCCAGTGTCACCCGATCTCGCGGCGAGTAAATCCGCCGCTGGCCCTTCCGGTCCGGCGCCAGCATGCCTTCGGCCTCGTAGTACCGAATGGTGCGCGGCGTGACGTCGAATTCCCGCGCCAACTCCGCGATGGAATATGTTTGATCCATGGCACCAATTTTTATGACGTTTACGTTAACGTAAAGTTATAATCGGCAGAAACTAACGATTGTCCCGCAACAAGCGGCTCTTTTGGCGGTCCCAGTCGCGTTTTTTCTCGGTTTGCCGCTTGTCATATTTTCGTTTGCCGCGGGCAATTCCAATATCGACCTTGGCGATGCCCCGCTCGTTGAAATAAATCGACAGCGGCACCAGGGTCACCCCTTCACGCTGTATGGCGCCCAGTAACCGGCTCACTTCGCGCTTATGCAGCAACAGTTTGCGTGGCCGGCGTGACACGTAATTGGGTTCGTGAGACGAGGCATATTGCGGGATATAGGCGCTGAACATCCACAATTCGCCGTCCCGTTCCCCCGCCCAGGCATCCACCAGGCTGCCTTGGCCCGAGCGCAAAGACTTTACCTCCGAGCCTTCTAGAACAAGGCCCGCCTCAATGTTTTCATCGATAAAATAGTCATGCCGGGCCTTGCGGTTTTGAGCCGCAATCTGCCGGTCCGGCGCCGCTTTTTTTGCCATGGCGCCGGTATATCCGGCCCCGGTTAATTCAGCAAGCCGGCAGACACCATGGCGGCCTTGACCTGAGCTTGCGTATTTTCGTTCGCCGGGGTCAGGGGCAGCCGGACATCCATGGTCGCCTTGCCCAACAACGAAAGCCCATATTTGACCGGCACCGGATTGGGTTCGACAAATAGCGCGGTATGCAAGGGGAACAGGCGCTGATTGATGGCGATCGCTTCGGCCGTCTTGCCTGCCGCCCAGGCATCGTGCATCTCGGCGCAGGCGCGCGGCGCAACATTGGCGGTCACGGAGATGCAGCCATCGCCGTCATTAGCCATGAACGACAATACGGTCGCATCCTCGCCAGACAGCATATCGAACTCTTCGCCTATTTCGGCGCGGGTCGCGAGTGGGCGCGTCAAATCGGCGGTGGCGTCCTTCATGCCGACGATATTGGGGCAGTCCCTCGCCAAACGCGCCATTGTCGCGACCGACATATCGACCACGGATCGCGGCGGAATATTGTAGATTATAATAGGAATATCAACGGCATCGGCTATTGTCTTGAAGTGAGCATACATGCCATCCTGAGATGGCTTATTGTAATAAGGCGTGACAATTAACGCGCCGTCCGCTCCCGCAGACTTGGCATGCTTGGCCAACCTAACCGCTTCTTCCGTGGAATTAGACCCCGCACCGGCGATGACCGGAACCCGTCCCGCCGCCGCTTCGATGCATAATTCGACCACCCGTTCGTGTTCGGCATGGCTTAGAGTCGGCGACTCACCGGTGGTCCCGACCGGCACCAACGCATCGGTGCCTTCTTCGATCTGCCATTCGATAAGTGTTTGGTAAGCCTTTTCGTCGACCTTACCGTCTCGGAAAGGTGTCACCAGCGCAACGATTGATCCTGTAAACATGTCTAAACTCCCCGGCTCCCGCCAGCCGCGTAATGTCGGTGCAACCTCGTACTGCGCCCGACGATACCGGCAAGGCCAACTGCCCACAAGGCCTGCCGCAGCGGCTGTTTTGCGCCGCCGCTCTGGTCTTGCCCGTGCGGCCGCACTACAATCGAGTGGGAGCTAAGGCATATGCGAACTCTTTACAAGATATTCGTCATCGCCGCATTCGGCCTCGCCGTTGGGCTGACCGGGACGTCCAGCGCCCTGGCCGCCCCGCAAAACAGCCAGAAATCCATCGAAAAAGCGTTCGACGCAGCGAAAAAGAAGGCGTGGATTGAGGCCACAAACCATGTCAATCAGGCCAATGACCCGCTGGCTGTAAAGTTAATCGAGTGGCTGCGCTACCAGCGCGCCGACGCCAATGTAAGTTTTTCCACCATCGCCGACTTTATCGAGGCCAATCCGGACTGGCCGCGTATGTCGCGCCTGCGACGCAGCGCCGAAGCGGCGATCAGCGAGAACGACGATGCGGCGACCATCAACGCGTGGTTCGAAAAATTCCCGCCCCTGACCGGCGCCGGTGGCCTGGCGCATCTGGACGCTCTGGTCGCGGTCGGTGAACTGTCGAAGGTTCGCCAACTAGTCTCGCCTTATTGGCAAACCCTGAACTTCAAGCGGGAGGACGATAAGCGATTCCACCGCAAATACCGCACGCACCTGGCCAACGCCGATCAGATTATTCGGCTCGACCGGCTGATCTGGGATAATCAATACAGTTCGGCGACGCGCATGTTGTCGCGGGTCGACGCACCGCAGGCGGCCCTCGGCCGCGCCCGGCTCGCCCTGATGCGCCGCGAAGCCGGCGTTGACGGCGCAATCGCCAAAGTTCCCACAGCACTCAGAGATGATCTCGGGCTGCAATATGAGCGTCTACGCTGGCGACGGCGTAAGGGCAAAGATCAGTCGGCACGCGAACTTTTGTTCGATGCACCGGTCGCGACAACTAACCAGGAAGAGTGGGCGACGGAGCGCTTAATATTAGCGCGCCGGGCATTGTTTCAGGGCCACTATTCCGAAGCCAGGCGCATGGTCGCCACACACGGGCTGACCAGCGGGGGTAAGTTCGCCGAGGCGGAATTCCTCGCCGGTTGGATCAGCCTAGCGTTTCTCGATGATCCCAAAACCGCCTATCAGCATTTCACACGCCTGTATGACGGCGTTGGCTATCCCATCAGCCGCGCACGTGGCGCCTATTGGGCCGGCCGCGCAGCAGACGCAGCTAATGATCCCCAAGACGCCCAGCGATGGTGGACAGTCGCGGCTGAATTCCCCGCCACGTTTTATGGCCAGCAGGCTTTAGCCGCCTTGGGTGAGACGAGCAACCCGATCCCATTCTTCGCGCCCCAGCCTGCCCCTGCCGCCGGCGAAAGCGTCGAGCCCGAACTCGCGCAGGCGGTAAGGCTACTCCACCGTTACGATCAGCAGTCGCATATCGTACCTTTCCTGCGAAAGCTCACCCAGTTATCGACGACGCTCGACGAGCGGTTCGCCATCATCGATCTGGCGAACGATGTGGACCACCCCCATGAGGCGGTTCGAACTGCCAAGCGCGTTGCACAATTAGATAATGTGGTGCCCGCCCCCAGTTATCCGCTTCTGCCGACTGA
>JABDJY010000348.1 GCA_013003285.1 Alphaproteobacteria bacterium
ATGGAGAACACCGCCCGAACCGATCGATAGATTCTGGTCGATGATGGCGGCGCCCCGCACTCCGGAAAGCAATCGACGGAACGTATCGGCGGGGAACGGCCGGAACAGCCGGGGCCGCAACAGTCCCACCTTGTGACCTGAAGTGCGTAGCCGATCGACTGCGGCCTGCGCCTTGGTGGCGAAACTACCCATCATGACGAAGGCATAGTCGGCGTCGTCCATCCGATAGGCGACAACATCGAGATGGGCGCGGCCAAACCGTTCGGCAAACTCGCCAGCAACATTGTTGTAGACCTCCGTCGCCCCTTGCGCGGCGAGCTGGGTCTCGTAGCGGAAGTAGGAATAGAGGCTGCCGCTGAGCACCGCGACGGCCTGGCTGGTCGGCTGGCTGGCGCGAAACCGCAGGGTGCCCGGGTCGAAGGCGCCGACATACGCGGCCGCCGCCGCGGCTTCCGGAATATCAACGGGCTCGCGCGTATAAGAGAGATAGAAGCCGTCGAGGTTGACGATCACCGGCAGGCGAACATCGCTGGATTCGCCCAGCCGATAGGCGATCAATGTGCTGTCCAAGACTTCCTGGCAGGTCGCGCAGTGGATTTGCAGCGCGCCGCAGTCGCGCGCCGCCATGATGTCGTTATGGTCGGGCTCGAGCGTAATCGGCGACGACAATGCGCGTGAGACATTGACCAGCACCAACGGCGCGCGCCACCCGGCGACGGTGTAGAGCATTTCCATGCCATAGAGCAGGCCCTGACTGGACGTGGCCGTAAAAACGCGGACCCCTGTCGTCGACGCGGCGCCGGCGGCGGTGATCATCGAATGCTCCGATTCCAGGGTCGTCATGCGGGCCGGCATATCGCCACTGTCGATCCAACGGGCCAGGGTTTCGATGATCTCGGTCTGCGGCGTAATGGGGAAGGCCGGTACGTAATCGGCCTGGGCGAGGCGCGCGCCCCAGGCTGCGGCGGCGTTGCCGGTAATCATCGATCTGCTCATCGCACGCCCCTCAAGGTAGAAGCCGTAACCGTGCTGTGACTTGTGTCCGTCGCCGCCGCCTCGACTTCGGGAATCGTCACGATGGCGTGGGGTGGGCATTGGGCGACACAGATCATGCACCCCTTGCAATGATCGTAATCGATGACTGGCTCGCCCTCGTCGGATACCGAGATCGCATCGTCGGGGCAGAAGGTGCTGCACACCCACCAGCAGTGCCGGCAGATGTCATAGTCGATGATCGGCCGTATGGTTCGCCACAGGCCGGTCCGCACTTCGACGCTGGTGAGACCGGCATGGATGGTTGGTGCGGAAATATCGGCGCCTTCGCGTGGTACGTCGATCCAGCCGGGTGCATTCGATAGCTCGTCCCGTGCTGTAGGTTCGGTGATACGGATTTCGGTACCGGCCATGGCATCGTAGGCGGCGCGCGCGATTTCCTTATTGCGCGCGACGATTGACGGCCCCTTGAGATCGAATTCCGACTCGATTGCGCGGTCGAGGGTCTCCAGTCCAATCGCATCGATTAGCCGGATAACCGCACCGGTACAGGCGGTGCCGAAGAAATGGGGTTCATATGCGTCGGCGCCCGTTGGCTTGGGCAAAACGACGATTTGGCTTTCGATATTTAGGCGATCGCGCCACACTTCGGCCGTCTCGGTAGTGTCGATCAGGATCACCGTATCCGGCCCGAGACCTTGCAAAACACCGGCCGCCGGAACCCCAACGAGCGTATCGTCGGCAACGACCACCAGGTCTGGCGCGTGGATCGGCCCCCGTTCCGCGATCGGCATATGGTCGGCCCGAACATAGGCAAAGATCGGCGCGCCCCGCCGTTCGGCGCCATAGCGTGGCGCATCCTGCACCTCGTACCTCTGCATGAAGAAGGCGGTTCCCAGGACACGGCTGGCGGTGACGATGCCCTGACCGCCGCGGCCGTGAAATCGGATCCGATACATCGTGTCGTCTCCTTTCCAGAGCCTAGTAAATCGACCAGCGCCGCGTCGTCATGGCGCGGTGGATCCGATCAACAGACATGGAAACAGCCACCTCGCGCGGAATGAACCCATTCACCTTCGCGAGGTCGATCACTGCACGGGTGTTGTAGCGTAACTTCTCCGCGATCGCGTCGAACGCCGCCGACTGACCGGCGCCGGCATACTCCATGGCGGCGCAAATGACGCCGCCGGCGTTGGCGATGAAATCGGGCAGGCACAAAACACCGCGTTCATGCAAGCGGCGCTCGGCACCTTCCGTGAAGGGTATATTGGCGCCTTGGGCGACCAGCCGGGTTTGTAGCCGGTCGACATTCGCTTCGGTTACGACGTCGGGACGGGCCGCCGGCACCCAGATATCGCACGGGATATCGATGATCGCGTCTCGGTCCCGCACGTCGCCGCAGAGAGCATCGGTGACACTACCGCCATTCTGTTTCGCTGCATCCAACTCAGCGAGATCGAGACCCGCTTCGTTTACAATCGTGCCTTTAGAATCGCTGGCGGCAACGATGATAGCTTCCTTTTCGGAGAGAAACCGCGCCGTATGGCGACCGACCGCGCCGTAACCTTGGATCGCAACGGTTGCACCAGCGAGTTCGAATCCGGCGTCGGGTAGCGCCGCCTCGATGGCGTTGAATACACCCCAGCCGGTGGCGCCGATTTCGTCGAGCGGAATGCCGCCGACCTCGCGGGGCAGACCGACCGAGCGGCCAATCTCGTCCTTGACCCAGGCCATGCATAGTTCGTCGGTCCCCATGTCGGGGCCGAAAATGTAGTCCGTCTCATTGCGCAGCGCGTAGGCGAAGCCGCGGATCAACCGTTCCTTGTCGGCATTACCTTGGCGCGGCTCGCCAAATAGCACCGACTTGCCGCCGCCATGGGGCAGGCCGGCCGCTGCGTTTTTCAATGTCATGGCGCGGGCCAGCCGATGGCATTCGGAAACCGAGACATCGGATGCCATCCGCAACCCGCCAATCGACGGCCCAGCCGCAACATTGTCGATGACAAGGATGCCTTTCAGGCCGATATCGGGCTCATGAACATGAATGACCTTGGCCGGCCCCAGTTCGTCGCAAAGGTCGAATATGTCCGCCATCGCACGGTACTCGTCAGGTTTGTCCCGGGTATGTCGTTAGCAGAACAGAATCGCCGTCGATGTGCGTTGACCTCGCTCAATGGTGCCTGGTGTGCCGCTTCGGGCCACAACAGCGCAGCCAAGGCGATCGCCCAGACGATACATCAAGCAATCCAAGTGATCTTGGGCTGCACCGTCTTGCGCCAGGTCAACGGTCGCGCGACGTAATTTCCTCAGTTTGATGCAGCGCAATCTCGTGGTGTCGTATCGCCGCTATTGTCTGTGAAATGACAAACGATTCACGCGCGAGAGGCAGCATGAAAGCGAAAACCACTTGGATATTGGTTGCCAACGGAACCCACGGCTTTATCGCCTGTAACCATGGGCCAGGACACGGTATTGACCCGAAGATCGAGCATGAATTTCAGGGTCCTAACGCACCCAATCGGGAAATCATGAGCGATGCGCCGGGCCGGGCATTCGACTCCGCCGGTCAGGGCCGACACGCAATGGAGCCGAAGACCGATCCGCAACAGAACAACCAGCGATCCTTTGCCCGCGCGATCGCGGCGCACATCGATTCTGCCGCCCAACAAAATGATTTCGATCATCTGGTTTTGGTGGCGGCGCCGCAGATGCTTGGCGAGTTGCGAAAATATTTATCGAGTACCGCCGCAGCGAAAGTCACCGGTGAGCTACCCAAGGATCTTACCCATCTGCCGATGGACAAACTGCCCGACCATTTGGGAGCGGTCATGGCCCTTTAGGCGCCGAATGCCGTCAGACCGCCCCGTTTCAACGCTGAAAGGACCCACAAGATGACTGCGAAAGAGGTCAAGTTCTCCGGCGATGCACGCGCCAAATTGCTGGCCGGTGTCGATATTCTAGCCGATGCAGTCAAGGTGACCCTCGGCCCCAAAGGCCGAAACGTCATTCTCGACAAGTCGTTCGGCGCGCCGCGTATCTCGAAGGACGGCGTTTCCGTCGCCAAGGAGATCGAGCTCGAGGACAAGTTCGAGAATATGGGTGCGCAGATGGTGCGCGAGGTTGCGTCGAAGACCAGTGATCTGGTTGGTGACGGCACCACGACGGCGACGGTATTGGCCCAAGCCATCGTGCGCGAGGGCGCCAAGGCGGTGGCTGCCGGCATGAATCCGATGGATCTCAAGCGCGGTATCGACTCAGCGGTACAAGCCGTCGTCGACGATATCGAAAAGCGCGCCCGCAAGATCAAGACCAACGCGGAGATTGTGCAGGTGGGCACGATCTCGGCCAATGGCGACCGTGAGGTTGGCAATATCCTGGCGCAGGCGATGGAACGGGTTGGCAACGAGGGCGTCATTACGATCGAGGAAGCCAAGAGCCTGGCGACCGAGCTCGACGTGGTTGAGGGTATGATGTTCGATCGCGGTTATCTCAGCCCCTACTTCATCACCAACGCCGACAAGATGATGACCGAGCTGGACGACGCCGTCATCC
>JABDJY010000349.1 GCA_013003285.1 Alphaproteobacteria bacterium
TCTCGTCGGTCAGGCCCGCTTCGACCGATTGCTCGCGCAGAGCCCGCACATCGGCGAGCCCCATGCCATAGGCCGACAGAACGCCGGCCAGCGGATGGGCCAGAACCCGGGTCATGCCCAGCGCGTCGGCGACCAGACAGGCGTGCTGGCCCGCCGCGCCGCCGAAACAGCACAAGGTATATTCAGTCACGTCATAGCCACGCTGCACCGATATTTTCTTGATCGCATTGGCCATGTTCTCGACCGCGATTTTCAAGAACCCCTCGGCCACTTCGACCGGCGTCCGGGTGTCGCCGGTGGCGGCGTGGATGTCGGCGGTCAAGGTGGCAAACATTTCGCTCACCGCGGCGGCGTCCAGCGGCTGATCCTGATTGGGCCCAAACATGGCGGGGAAATAATCGGCCTGCAGCTTGCCCAACATGACGTTGCAGTCGGTGACGGTCAGCGGGCCGGCCTTGCCATAGCTCGCCGGGCCGGGATCGGCGCCGGCGCTTTCCGGCCCGACCCGATAGCGCGCCCCATCGAACTGGCAGATCGAGCCGCCCCCCGCCGCCACGGTGTGGATCTGCATCATCGGCGCGCGCATGCGCACCCCGGCGACCAGGGTCTCGAAGGCGCGCTCATACTCGCCGTCATAATGGGTGACGTCGGTCGAGGTGCCGCCCATGTCGAACCCGATGATCGCCTCGAACCCGGCCGCGGCGCTGACCTCGACCGCGCCGACCACACCGCCGGCCGGTCCCGACAGGATGGCGTCCTTGCCCTGGAACCTATGGGCGTCGGTGAGGCCACCGTTGGACTGCATGAACATCAGCTTCACGCCGCCGAGTTCATCGGCCACCTGGTCCACATAGCGGCGCAGGATCGGCGACAAATAGGCATCGACGATGGTGGTGTCGCCGCGCCCGACCAGTTTAATCAGCGGGCTCACCGCATGGCTCACCGAGACTTGGGTAAAGCCGATCTCGCGCGCCAGCTCGGCGCAGGCCCGCTCATGCTCGGGAAAACGGTAGGCGTGCATAAAGGCGATAGCGACGGCACGGATGCCACTATCATAAGCCGCCTGCAGACCGGCACGCGCACTCGCCCCGTCGAAGGGTGTCAGCACATCGCCATGGGCGCCGACCCGCTCATCGATTTCGACGACGCTTTCATAAAGCAGTTCGGGCAACACGATGTGCCGGTCGAACAAGCGCGGCCGGGCCTGATAGCCGATGCGCAAGGCGTCGCGAAAACCGCCGGTGATCGCCAGCAAGGTGCGGTCGCCTTTGCGTTCAAGCAACGCGTTGGTGGCGACGGTGGTGCCCATCTTCACCACAGCGATCTGGTCGGCCGGGATCGGCGCGCCGGGCGCCACGCCTAACACCTCGCGAATGCCCTGCACCGCGGCGTCGCGGTAATGCTCGGGATTTTCCGAGAGCAGCTTGTGGGTCGCCAGCGAACCATCGGGCCGCCGTGCGACGATGTCGGTGAAGGTCCCGCCCCGGTCGATCCAGAACTGCCAAAGATCTGTACTGCTAACGTTCATGATAACTTTCGGTCTAGAGCCAATACGAACTCACGAATCTCAACATCTGTTTCTTATCTTACGCGATTCCGCTAAACCATCCCCATGAGCATATGGGGAAAGGTAGTTGGCGGCGCGGCGGGCTTCGCCCTGGGCGGTCCGTTGGGGGCGCTGCTGGGGGCTGTGGCCGGGCATGTCTATGACGCCAGCAAGCGCCCCACGGCCGAAACCGGCGCCGACCCCACCAAGCAGATCGGCTTCACCATCGCCGTCATCGCCCTGGGCGCCAAGCTGGCCAAGGCAGATGGGGTGGTCACCGAAGACGAAATCCGCGCCTTCCGGCGGGTCTTCAAGGTGGCGCCGGAGGAAATGAAAAACGTCGCGCGGATCTTCAATCTGGCGCGCAAGAGCGTGGACGGGTATGAACCCTATGCGCGCCAGGTCGCCGGCATGTTCGCCGATAATCCGGTGGTGCTGGAAGAGCTGCTGGACTGCCTTTTCTACATCGCCCAGGCCGACGGCACGGTGACGGAAGAAGAAGCGGTCTATCTGCAGAACGTCGCGCGTATCTTCGGCTTCAGCGACGCGGACTTCGCCCGCGTGCGCGCCGAGCATATCGGCGCCGACGCCGCCGACCCCTACGCCGTGCTCGGCATCGACCACGGCATGGACGACGACGGCGTGAAATCGGCCTATCGCAAACTGGTGCGTGAGCACCATCCCGATACGCTGATCGCCCAAGGCATGCCGGAAGAATTCATCGAGGTAGCCAACGACAAGTTAGCGGCGATCAACGCCGCCTACGACAAGGTCGCCGCGCAACGGGGCCTGAAGTAACCGATTACGCCCATGGCCGTTGATCCCCCCGTCATAACGTTGCGCGATCTCGTCGTTAGCTTCGGCGGCGACCCGTTATTCGAGGGCGCCGAACTGCAGCTGACGCCGGGCATGCGCGCCTGCCTTGTGGGGCGCAACGGCAGCGGCAAATCGACCATCATGAAGATCATCGCGCGGCTAATCGAGCCCGATGCCGGCGAGCTCTATTTCGAGCCCGGCCTCACCATCGGCTATCTGCAACAGGACGTGCCATTACCAGAGGGCGGCACGGTGGCCGAATTTGTCGCCACCGCCCGGCCCGAGGGCGCGCCGCGCCATGAGGTCGACGAGGTGCTGTCGCGGGTCGGCATCGATGGCGCGCAAGACGTGACCAGCCTGTCGGGCGGCGAGAGTCGGCGCGCCGCCCTGGCCCGCGCGCTGCTCGGCGACCCGGACGTGCTGCTGCTCGACGAGCCAACCAACCATCTCGATCTGCCGACCAACCAGTGGCTTGAGCAGACGTTGATCACCGGTCGCAAGACCCTGTTGATCGTTAGCCATGACCGCGCCTTCCTGAAAAACGTGACCACCGACACGCTGTGGCTGCACCGGCGCAAACTTCGCCACAATCCCAAAGGCTATGGCGATTTCGAGAGGTGGAGCGAAGACATTGTCGACGGCGAGATCAAGGCGGCGCGCAAGCTCGATCAAAAACTGCGCGCCGAGCACCATTGGCTGGTGCATGGTGTCACCGCGCGGCGCAAGCGCAATCAAGGCCGGTTGCGCAATCTCGAGGGCCTGCGCGAGCAACGCCGAATGCTGCTCACCGGCGAAGGCCTGGCCAAGGTCGAGGCCGAGGCGGGTCCGTTGAGCGGCCGCCTGGTGATCGAAGCGAAAAACCTGACCAAGGCGTTCGGCGAGCGCACCATCATCGGAGATTTCTCGACCCGCGTCCTGCGTGGCGACCGCATCGGCTTCATCGGTCCCAACGGGGCCGGCAAGACCACCTTGTTGAACCTGCTAATCGGCAAGCTGGCGCCCGATAGCGGCCGGATTCGCATCGGCAGCAATTTGTCCATTGCCGTGTTTGACCAAACCCGCGCTACCTTGGTTCCTACCGACACCCTATGGCAGACCCTGGTTCCCGGTGGCGGCGACTCGCTCAATGTACGCGGGCGCCAACGTCATGTGGTGGCCTATTTGCGCGATTTTCTGTTCGACGACAAACAGGCCAACGCGCCGGTCTCGACGCTCTCGGGCGGCGAGCGCAACCGGCTGCTGCTGGCCAAAATTCTCGCCCAGCCGAGCAATCTTCTGGTTCTCGACGAACCCACCAACGATCTCGACGCCGACACGCTCGACGTGCTGCAGGAAATGCTCGACGAGTATGACGGTACGGTCCTGCTGGTCAGCCATGACCGCGAGTTCCTCGACCGGGTGGTCACCAGCACCATCGCCGTCGAGGGCGATGGACGGGTGGTCGAATATGCCGGTGGCTATTCCGACTATCTGCGCCAGCGCGGTACAACGCCACGATCCGCGCAAGCCCCATCGGCCAAACAGCGCGGCCCGTCGCCGGTCAAACAACGGCCCCGGGTCACCGAGGCCCGCAAGCTGTCCTATAAGGATCAGCGTGAATTAGATAATCTGCCCGATCGCATCGATGCGTTGGAAACCGCGAAGCAGGAATTGGAAACCACATTGGCCGATCCCAACCTCTACGCGAACGACGCGGACGCCTATAACGCGGCGGCGAAGAAACTGGAGGATGTGGCGGCGGAAATCGCCGCGTCGGAGGCCCGTTGGCTCGAACTGGAAGCCGCGCGCGAGGCGTTGGCCGCGGCGGCCGGTCCATGACTATAACCGACCGTCCCTCGCCCAATCACGGCGAACGTCTGCCCGCAGGCGGCGATGCGGTGGTGATCGATATGCTGGTGATCCACTACACCGGCATGGTGCCCGACGCGAAGGCGCTCGACTGGATGTGCAACCCCGCCTCGAGCGTCAGCGCCCATTACTTCATCGACGAGGCCGGCGCTATTTCGCGTCTAGTCCCGGAAGAGCGTCGCGCCTGGCACGCCGGGGTCAGCGCCTGGTGCGGGGCCACCGACATTAATTCCCGCTCGATCGGCATCGAGTTGTCGAATCCGGGCCACGATTTTGGCTACCGCGATTTCCCGCAACGCCAGATCGACGCTTTGATTGCGCTCGCCAAGGACATCCTCGCCCGCCATCCGATCCCGCCGCGTAACGTGGTCGGCCATTCCGACATCGCGCCGGTGCGCAAGATCGACCCTGGTGAGCGCTTCCCCTGGCAGCAACTGGCCACGGCGGGGGTTGGCCTATGGCCCGATAAGGACCCCAAAGCCACAAGTGCCGACCTTTCCGAGATGTTGGCGCTCTATGGCTACGATGTGAGCAATAACCCGCTCTTTGACGTGGTTTCAGCGTTCCAGCGCCATTTTCGGCCCGCGCGGTTCGACGGTGTCGCCGACGACGAGACCTGCGCGCGGCTCGCTAACTTGCTCACCTTGGTTGCAGGCGGCGCAGCGATTTCCTAAATAGATCAAGCCAGACGGTCGGATGGCTGCGCGCGGGCAATGGGGAAACCCGCCCGCGTGAGGAAAGTCCGGGCTCCACGGGAATACGGTGCCGGTTAACGGCCGGCGGGGGTGACCCTAGGGAAAGTGCCACAGAAAGCAAACCGCCTGTCAGGGCTTCGGCCATGGCGGGTAAGGGTGAAAGGGTGCGGTAAGAGCGCACCGCTCGGCTGGTAACAGCGGCGGCATGGTAAACCCCACCGGGAGCAAGACCGAGTAGGGGCGGCATATGGTGTATTTTCGCGCCGTCGCCCGGGTGGGTCGCGTGAGGCGTTCGGCAACGGGCGTCCCAGATGAATGGCCATCTCCCGTCTTTGCTTCGGCGACGGCGGGGACAGAACCCGGCTTACAGACCGTCTGGCCTTTTTTCTTTGACTCCGAGTCCCCACGTCGCTTGTAGCGGTCACGAGCGCTCGGGCATGAATCACACTATGGGTGACACTTTCGTTAGCCAAGCCGTGCGAGTGGTTTCCTACCCTGGCATCATGGTGGGCGGCCTCGTGCTGTTGGTCTTGCTGGAGCGGGCCGGCGTGCCGTTGACCTTGAGCTCCTATCTGCCAGTCGCCGCCGCCGCCGGGCTGATCACCCTGCACGAGATCGCGCTGCCCCATCGCGCCGCGTGGAAGCCGGGCCGCACCGAGATCGCCAACGACGCCACGTTCCTGGTTGCCGTCCAAATCCTTGTGCCGTTTCTGCTGTCCCTGATCGCGGCGCTGTGGCTGGCGAACCGCGCACAATCCAGCGGCTGGACGCTAACCACGCTATGGCCGCGCGATCTGCCGGTCGTAATCCAAGCCCTGTTGATGCTGCTCGGCGCCGATTTCCTTCGCTATTGGATGCACCGGGCCTTTCACCGTTTTACCCCCCTGTGGCGCCTCCACGCGGTGCACCATTCGCCGCACCGGCTGTACTGGCTCAATGTGGGACGCTTCCATCCGCTGGAAAAGGCGATCCAGTTCCTGGCCGATGCCCTGCCCTTCATCCTGCTGGGTGTCTCCGAGCCGGTCCTCGCGGTCTACTTCGTCTTCTTCGCCATCAATGGCTTCTTCCAACATTCCAACTGCTCGGTTCGGCTGGGCCCGCTGAATTACGTCGTCAGCGGCCCCGAACTGCACCGCTGGCACCATTCCCAGCTACCAACGGAGTCCGACACCAATTTCGGTAATAATCTGATCGTCTGGGATCTGATATTCGGCACCCGGTTTTTGCCGGCCGACCGCAAAGTGGAGACCCTGGGACTGCAGAACCGAGGCTATCCGCAACAATTTCTTGCGCAAATGAAGTCGCCCTTTTCAGTCGATCCCGGGGCGGGCTGAGCGGCGATGGCCTCCCTCAATGACACACTTGCAAACTGGTCCTTGAGCGGTGCATTTGCCCGCACCCGGCTGGGACCCTGGCGGCAATTTCTCAAAGCCGCCGCGACGCCTCGATCGGCCCAGGAAGAGGCTCTGGGGCGCATTCTTCAAGCCAATGCGAATACCGAGTTCGGCCGCGCCCACGGATTTTCCGAGATCACAGGTATCGACGACTACCGCCGCGCGGTGCCGGTGCAGAATTTCGATAGCCTGCAATCCCATGTTACGGCCCAGGATACCACCGGCACGCAATCGCTCACCGCCGCGCCGCCGGTTTTCTATCAACGGACCAGCGGCACCCTGGGCACGCCAAAAGATGTGCCGATCACTCAGGCCGGAATCGAGCGCATTCGCGGCTATCAGCGCCTTGCCGCCTACGCGCAGCATGCCGGCGCGCGTCTTTTCGCCGGCAAGGTGGTCGGTATCGGCAGTCCGGCCATCGAAGGGCATACGCAGGGCGGCGCGCCCTACGGCTCGGCGACCGGACTTATCTATCAAAGCCAGCCGGCCGTCGTTCGGGCGAAATTCGTGCTGCCGCCAGAGGTCTTCGACATCGCGGACTATGATGCGCGCTACTACACCATCGCCGCGCTGGGGCTGGCCGAACCTCGTGTCAGTGGGCTCGCCACCGCCAATCCCTTGACCCTGGTTAAGCTGCTCGAGGTGATCAACGCCAACGCCGAATCACTACTGCGCGATGTAAGCCAGGGACGCCTCGCCGTGATCGACGCGCTTTCCACACAACAGCTGGAAGCTGTCACCGACGCGCTCGAACCAGCGCCGGAACGCGCCCGAGCGCTTGCGGCGGTTTTAGACCGCGACGGGCGCCTCACTTACGAGGATATTTGGCCGCATCTGGCAGGCGTCGTCACCTGGATGGGTGGCAGTTGCGCAGTTCCCCTGACAGGGCTGCGCCCACAGCTACCGGCGACGACCAAGATCATCGAGGCAGGTTATATGTCGAGCGAGTTTCGCGGCACCATCAATGTGGATGTGACCCGCAATCTCTGCCTACCGACATTGACCGATCAATATTTCGAGTTCGTCCAACGCGATGCGCACGAACGTGGCGAGGATAATTTTCTGGCCTTGGACCAGCTCGAAGTCGGCGAATTTTACTATCCCATCGTCACCACACCAGACGGGCTATACCGCTACGACATCAACGACATCATCACGGTCACCGGCGCGGTCGGCGCCACACCGACATTGGCTTTCGTACAGAAGGGCAAGGGCGTCACCAGCATAACCGGCGAGAAAGTGACCGAAGCGCAGCTATTGAAAGCGGTCCAACATGCCGCTGTGGAATTCGCGCTCGCGGCGACCTTCTTCGTTGCCGTGGCCGATGAGGCACGCGGCGGCTATGTGCTGCATCTTGAGGCCGGCGGCGACAACCCGCCCCCCACTGCGGTCATCGCAGCCGCCATCGACACAAATCTGCGCAATCTCAATATCGAGTATGGCGTCAAGCAGGCCAGCGGACGACTAGCCCCACTACAGGTCCAATGGCTGCGCACAGGCACCGGCGACGCCTACCGCCGCCACTGCGTTGCCAACGGTCAGCGCGAAGCCCAGTTCAAACTCCGCCACCTGCAATATGCCCACGAAGTCTCGTTCGACTTTGCTAGTCACGCCGCCGAAAGCGAGCCGGCATGAAGATAGAGCGGATCGACAGCTTCCGGTTTCCAGTGCCCTTCAAACAGGTCTTCCGCCACGCGTCGGCGAGCCGCGCGCAAGCAGAGAACGTGATCGTCGCGCTGCGCTCCATCGATGGTACGGTCAGTTACGGCGAAGGCTGTCCGCGCGCCTATGTGACCGGCGAAACCGTCGCCTCGGCAACTGCGTTCATTACCCAGCACCGAAATTCCATCGTCCAACGGGTTCGATCGCTCGACGATCTGCGCCTCTGGATCAACGATCATGGCGCCGAAATAGACGCCAACCCAGCAGCATTTTGCGCCTTGGAATTGGCCTTACTCGATTTTCTTGGCCAGGCCGAAGGAAAATCCCTCGAGGCCGTGCTCGGCCTACCGCCGCTGCGTGGATCTTTCAAATATTCCGCCGTGCTCGGCGACAGCGGCCGGTTGATCTACGGGCTGCAACTGCGCCGCTACTGGAAGGCCGGCTTTCGCGATTTCAAAATCAAGGTCTCCGGCGACCGTTCCCGCGACCGCCGAAAGATCGCCGCCTTTCGTCGCCGCGGTGACGCAGATGTGCGGGTACGCCTGGACGCCAACAATCTCTGGCCGATAGCTGATGACTGCATTGCTGCTCTGCAAGATTTATCGTTTCCCTTGTTCGCCGTGGAGGAACCTTTGCACGTCGGAGACCTATCGGGCTTCGCCGATGTCGCCCGCGCCTGCGAGACGCGCATTATCCTCGATGAGAGTCTGACCCGCGCCGATCAGCTGGGTGCTCTCGACGATCCGGAATTGTGGATCGTCAATCTGCGGGTCTCGAAGATGGGCGGCCTGCTGCGCTCGCTGGCGCTGGTCAATGAACTGGCGCACCGCGGCATGGGCGTCATCGTCGGCGCACAAGTGGGCGAAACAAGCCTGCTGACCCGTGCGGGCCTGACCATCGCGCATGCCGCGGCGGAACATCTCGAGGCCATGGAGGGGGGATTCGGCACCCACCTTTTGCAACACGACCTGACCACCCCGTGCCTGATGTTCGGCGATGGCGGCGTTATGACATCGGAGAATTACTTGGCGCTCGCCGGCCCCGGTCTCGGGCTGACCGTAAACGCCAGCGATCTAAGAGCAGAAACTCCATGAAACGACGAAAACTGGACCTCGGATGCAGAATTTTAGACCCCAACCGGGAACATTTAGAACCAAGTAAGAACATTACAGGAACAAATTGTCGCCATATTCTCGTGCGACTGTTCATTTGATGGCCCATCGATGAGTACAAATACCAGTACAACGATTACTGAAGGGCCAAGAATTTTTTACTTTTTACGGTGTTTTTTAACCACTTATTAGTTGTTTCCTCGTTGACTGGCCAAACCAAGGCATGGTATCCCATATGATCCCATTTTGATGCCTGCGTGCCCATTGGGGGTGCGGAGCGGTCATAGAGCGGGGGAGGCGAGTGCAGGCCTGAATATGACGCTGAGCGGCGTCACAACGGTTTGCGGGCAATATCAATGGCGATGTTTCTCTCATCGACGACCAATAAGGTCGACGCGAAAGGGCGGGTCTCGGTTCCGGCAGCCTATCGCGCTGTCCTGGCGGGTCAGCCGTTTCACGGCATCGTTGCCATGCCCTCCTTCAAATATGCCGCAATCCAGTGCGGCGGCATGGACTGGATGGAGCAGCTCAACGCCGGCGTCAGCGCCTACGACTTTTTCTCCGATGAGCACGACGCCTTGACCGCGGCTCTGTTCTCGAGAACCGAACAGCTCGGCTTCGACGGCGAGGGTCGCGTCGTCCTGCCCGCCCAATTGATCGAGCACGCCAACCTTTCAAAGACCGCGAAATTCGTTGGTCGCGGCCCCTTGTTCGAAATTTGGGAACCCGAAGCCTTCGACGCCTACCAAAGCGAAGCGACAAAGCTTGCCGCCGAGCAGGGCCTGACCCTGCGGCCACCGGGACCACCCGGCAGCAACGGGAGCGCAGGCTGATGGCGGCCGCCGTGTCACGGCGTCGCTCTAAACCGCCCGGATCAGGCGGCGGGACAGGCACCGAATCTGCCCCCGCAAACGGTCACACCCCCGTCCTTCTTGATTCTGTTATTGCCGCGCTCGACCCGCGCACCGGCGCGGTGTACGTCGATGGCACATTGGGTGGCGCCGGCTATACCAAGGCGCTACTCAGCGCCGCCGATTGTATCGTCTGGGGCATCGACCGGGACCCCGACGCCATCGCGCGCAACAGCGATCTGGCGGCGCAATATGCTGGCCGACTGCATCTGGTCGAGGGCCGTTTCGGCGACATGCAGACGCTCCTGGCCGACCGCGGCCTGAACGCTGTCGATGGGGTGACCCTCGACCTCGGCGTATCCTCCATGCAGATCGACGACCCGGCGCGCGGCTTCGCCTTCTCGCAGGACGGGCCGCTTGATATGCGCATGGAAAAAGCCGGGCAAAGCGCCGCCGATCTGGTGAACTCTGTCGAGGAAACCGAGTTGGCCGATATTATCTATGCTTACGGCGAAGAGCGTTTGTCCCGGCGTATCGCCCGCGCCATCGTCGCCGCGCGCGCCGAGGCGCCGATCGAGACCACCGGACGGCTTGCCGATATCGTGCGCGCCGTCGCCACGCCGCGGAAACGCAGCCGCAAGCGGCCGGATAATAAGATCGACCCGGCCACCCGCACCTTTCAAGCGCTGCGCATTCAGGTCAATGACGAGTTGGCCGAACTGGAACGCGGGCTGGGC
>JABDJY010000356.1 GCA_013003285.1 Alphaproteobacteria bacterium
GCCTTTACGGTTTGGAACTTTGTACGGCCGCGAGAATCAAACTGAACGCTTTAATACTGGCGAGTGAGAGGGGGCGATCTTGAAATTTAGGACGGCGATCGCGGTATGTTTCAGCAAGTACATCGTATTTGAGGGCAGAGCGTGCCGCTCCGAGTTTTGGTATTGGGCCCTGTTCGTCAATGTTGTTGCTGTGGTGACGTGGAACATCGACCTGCTAATTTTTTCTGAGGGTTGGGTCGGTATTCTAACTTTGCTTTTCTCGTTTGCGGTTTTCTTACCGGGGCTTGCGGTGTCCATTAGACGTCTGCATGACATTGATAAATCCGGTTGGTGGTTCTTGTTGGGATTCATTCTGATCATTGGAACGATAATTCTCATCATTTGGGCGATCCGCAAAGGTGACGAGACCACCAATCGCTTTGGCGCTGATCCGCTAGCGAAAGGTTCGGCCTGACGCTAATTCTCGAGCCAGCCTGTGGCGGGGGCTCTTACTATTTGATATTCGCCGTTGAGAGGCTAAGTAACGCCCTACGAAATTAGTTCAACGTTATCAAAATAGGTGAGGCGGATTCCCGTGTCTGATTACGATTACGATCTCTTTGTCATTGGCGCCGGATCCGGCGGCGTCCGGGCGGCCCGGTTTTCGGCCAATTACGGCGCCCGTGTGGCCATCGCCGAAGACATGTTCATGGGCGGTACCTGCGTCAATGTCGGCTGTATCCCGAAAAAGCTGTTCGTCTATGCGGCCCACTATCATGAGGATTTCGCCGATTCCGCGGCCTATGGCTGGAACGCCGAGGCCAAGGGTTTCGATTGGCGCACCCTGGTCGAAAACAAGGACACGGAGATCACCCGCCTGAACGGCATCTATGAACGTCTGCTGGGCAATTCCGGAGTCGAGATCGTCAATGGCCGCGCCACCCTTGTCGACGCCCACACCGTCGCCGTCAACGGCAAGGAATACTCAGCCAAGACCATCCTGGTAGCGACTGGCGGCTGGCCGGTGGTGCCCGACATTCCCGGTAAGGAACATATCGTCACCTCGACCGAGGCCTTCTATCTGGATGAGTTGCCCAAACGCGCCATCGTCGTCGGTGGCGGTTATATCGCCGTCGAGTTCGCCGGCATTTTCAACGGTATCGGCGTCGACACCACGCTGATGTATCGCGGCCCGCTCTTCATGCGCGGCTTCGACCAGGACGTGCGCACCCATCTGGCCGGTGAGATGGCCAAGAAGGGCATCGACGTGCAGTTCTCCACCAATATCGCCTCGATCGAGAAAACCGACGCCGGCTATGTGGCCACCTGCGAAGATGGCTCGACCGTCGAGACCGATCTCATCATGTACGCCACCGGCCGCGCGCCCAAGGTTACCGGCCTGGGCCTGGAAGCGCTCGGCGTCGCCATGGAAGACAATGGCGCCATCATCGTCGACGATCAATTCAAGACATCGGTGGACTCGATCTACGCCATCGGCGATGTGATCGACCGCCTGCAGCTCACCCCGGTGGCGCTGGCCGAAGGCATGGCGGTGGCCAAGACCCTGTTCCGCGACGAGCCCTCGACCGCCGATTACGACCATGTCGCCACCGCCGTGTTCAGTCAGCCGCCGGTCGGCACCGTCGGCCTGACGGAAGAAGAGGCGCGCGAGCGCCATGGCGATGTGGCGATTTTCCGCAGCACCTTCCGGGCGCTGAAACACACGCTGACCGGCCGCGACGAACAGACCATGATGAAGATGATCGTCGACAAGAAAACCGACAAGGTTCTTGGGGTCCATATGGTCGGGGCCGACGCCGGCGAGATCTTGCAGGGAATTGCCGTCGCGCTGAAGGCCGGCGCCACCAAGGCGGTGTTCGATTCCACCATCGGCATCCACCCGACCTCGGCGGAAGAGTTCGTCACCATGCGCGAGCCGGTACCCGAACCGGTCGCCGAAGCGGCGGAGTAGGGCGGCGAAAACTTAGACGGCTTCGCCGGCGGACGTCCCGCTACCCGTTGACCTTCAGCATGACCCGCCCGAAATGCGCGTTCGCCGCCGTATGCTCGAGCGCCGCGGCGGCGTCGGTTAAGTCGAAGACGCGATCGATCGGCATGACGAGTTTTCCCGATCCAACGGCGTCCCACAAATCTTCCTTGGCGCGCCGCATCACTTCGGCATGTTCCTCGATCGAGCGCGTCCGGCCCGTCGTGCCGATATAGGTGATCCGCCGTTCGGCATGCTTTTCGAGGTTGATTTCAGCCGTCTGTCCGCCCAGCCGGCCGACATTGATGATCGTGCCATGGATCGCTGTCGCCGATAGGTTTCCGTTTGCAACATAACCCGAAATGTTGTCGACCGTGAGATTAACGCCCGCACCGTCGGTCGCCTCGAGCACCTGGTCGACCCAATTCTCGTCACGGGAATCAATCGCGAGGTCGGCGCCGAACTCGCTCAAACGGGCCCGCCGTTCGGGGTTCGTCGAGGTGCCGATCACCAGTTTCGCCCCCAAATGTTTGGCGATCTGCATGCCCATCAGGCCGACGCCGCTGCTGGCGCCCTGCATCAAAAGGGTCTGCCCGGCGGCGAAATGCCCGTTGGTGACGATCGCATCATGCATGGTCAACGCGCCCGACATCAGACTGCCGGCCACGATATAGTCCAT
>JABDJY010000362.1 GCA_013003285.1 Alphaproteobacteria bacterium
CCCCCGATGAGTCCAACTATGAGCACTTCGTTATTGAAGTATCGGAACCACTTAATTTCGTTTTCGCCGATCTGCCAGTGCACCCAAACCGCAAGCGCGCCGCAAAGCATGACCAAATTGGCAAAAGCGAATAATTCGTCGAGCCAAACCGCCCGGTCGCGAATCGGGCGCAGCCGGTTCTTAAACAGCATAAGCGACATCACGGCCACGCCCAGGAAGAACGTACCGCGGAACACTTCTTCGACCGGCGGACCGAAAAAGGCGACGTGAATGAAGAAGTAGGAATAAGCGACTGCGATGATCGAGAAGAGGATCTTCACCATCCCCGTCATCTGACGCGGCGGCGCCATCTCTTCGGCAATGATGCCGATTTTCATCAGAGTTGAAATGGTTCCGCTGGCCATGATCAGTCGACCCACATTCTGTTTAGGAAATGAATTTTCTCACAAGCGAACGAGGCGCGAAGAGACATCGTCTCTTCGCGCCCGCCCTTACAAGATTGATAGGAGCCCGATTAAGGGCGGCCGATCAGTATCCTTGTACGACCGTGGCCGGTACGTCGACGCCGCGTTCGCCCCAATACTTGGCGGCCGCCGGATGAACCGGGATTTTCAGCACTTCCAAGTTGGTGAAATCGCCATTTAGCGTTTTCCAGTACGCAGCCGTTGCGGCCAGCTTCTTAAGATTGTCCGGCGCCGCGGCAACCTTCAACATGTCGTAGACAGCTTCGTCCGACACGTCCTTATGAGCCAGCCAGAACACGTCGTAAGCTATCGATTTGGCCGGTGCATCCATACCCTTGACGTCTGTCTGAATGGGGATGGTGACCGGCGCGTAGAACGGGTTGGTCTTAATCACAGCAGCCTGCTCTTCATCGGTGAGGCTGATGTAACGTACAGGTTTGGTGATCGACAGCTGGGTCAGAGCCGGGATCAGGAACGGTGCGCCTGCCGAGCAGAACACATCAATCTGGCGATCGCCCAAGGCGCGCGCGGAATCGGAGAAACCGAGATTGCGCGTTTCGATACTGTCGATAATGCCAGCGCCGATCATGATGTTGCGGCAGTTGACGTTACTACCGGAACCCTTGTTCAGCAGATTGACGATCTTACCCTTCATGTCGGAGAAGGTTTTGATCGGGCTGTCAGCAAGCACAGCAACGATCTGCGACTGCTTACGCACGTTGGCGATAACGCGGAAGTCCTTGTTGGCGCCATCCTCTTCGAACAAGCCAACGCCATTCCAAGCCTGGAAGACCTGACCGATATGGCCCCACGCAGTGTCGAATTTGCCGAGCGAGACACGACGAACATTATCGACCGAGCCGTTCGACGGCGAGTAGTTGAACTTGTATTTACCATCAAGTTCGGAATTCAAAAGCTGGGCGCCGGCGCTAACTGCCGGATGCCAACCACCGCCGGCAGGGCCGCCGCCGATCTTATAGCTTTCTTGAGCCTGGGCCGAGCCGGCAAATACCAGCGCCGTACCGGCCAACAACATTGTGCTTAGTAGTTTCATAGTTTCCTCCCTATGAGGGCGCCCCGGATACCTCCGCTAAGGCGCTCTCGTGTGTACTAATTTCATTCAGCCAAGCACCCTCCCATGGGCCCAAGCGAACAGGGGGAACGATGGCAGTCTCGTCTGTTTTTGGCAAGAAAATTTGTCCTGACAAATTCTAATTTCTGCCACCACCGATGTTCAACTATCCACAGCTCTCGTGCCACCTATTGTGCCCACCCTGCACCTATCGCTACCATGCCCACCGCCGAAAAGATGCCTGAGGAACGCCCTAAATGACGGAAATTGTCCGCGAAATCATAACCAGTCCTGACGCGTGGATCGGCCCGGAAATTCAGAACGATGACAGTTGGATCATCTATCTCGACGCCGCCGCCAACGCCGAAATCGATGCCGCGCTACGCCACGCCAAGCAGTCCGGCACCACCATCCCCTTTTCCGCGGATTTATTCCCGCTCCCCACCTTTTCCGCCCAAATCGACCAGATTGTCGAGCGAATCAGCCACGGCCTTGGGGTTGTCATGCTGCGGGGCTTGGATCGGCAACGCTACTCCAACCATGAATGCGAAATTATCTATTGGGGTCTGAGCGTCCATATCGGCATCCCGGTTTCGCAGAACACC
>JABDJY010000368.1 GCA_013003285.1 Alphaproteobacteria bacterium
ATCGCATCAGCCTTAAAGTTCTTCCCGAGGTCAGCGCCTTGTCGTCATCGGGTGCGGTTCAGTTGAATGGACTTAGCATTCCGGCGCTAACGACGCGGCGCGCGGACACCACCGTCGAACTCGGCAGTGGTCAAAGCTTCGCGATCGCTGGATTGCTGCAAGCCGATAGCAACCAGTCCGTCAACGAAACGCCCGGCCTGTCGGAAATCCCGATCCTGGGCGCACTGTTTCGCTCAACTGATTTCCAACGCAAGGAAACCGAGCTGGTCATTATCGTAACACCGTATCTCGTTCGACCGGTCTCGAGCGCTGCATTGGCAGTGCCGACCGATGGTTTCGAGGTGCCCGACGATTACGACCGGGTCATCAAAGGCGAGACCCGCCGTCAGAAGCAAAAACCAACCCAACGCACGCCGCAAACCAGCGATTTCGATGGTCCCAACGGACCTAGCGGCTTCGAGTTAGACTAGAGGGGCGATCATGAAATCACGCCATAATCGACGCCTATTTCGGCGCAACAGCCGCCGCCGCACAATGTTTCTCGCCGCAGGCGCCGTCATTGTTGCAGGTTGCGCACAGACCGTTGCGGACTGGACGCCGGCGCCGACGCCCCATGACCTGCAAGTGAAATGGGTCACCCACGAACATTCCATCAGTTTCAACAATCAGGCAAATCTCTCTAATCAAGCTTCTCGCAGCCTTGACCGTTTTCTGAGCGAAATCGATCTGCGTCCCAGTGATCGGTTATTTGTCGATGTCGGCCCGAAGTCTGGCGAAGTTGTGAGCGACGCGCGTGTCGGCGCCATCAATGACCAACTTCATCATTATATTCCAGGCGCCAAAGCCCTTCTGATCACCGGCGAAAAAGGCTCCGATCGCGAAATTAGTTTGATCGTCGGCCGCTACGTTGTCCTGCCGCCGAATTGTCCCGACCTGTCCTCGCCGTCATCGGCAAACCCCGGCAATCTGAACGATAGTAATTTTGGTTGCTCGACCAACCGTAATTTAGGCCTGATGTTAGCCAACCCGGGAGATTTGCTGCGTGGCCGCACCCTCGGACCGGGTGATGGCGAGGCGCTCAGTCGCAGTATCCAGAAATACCGGGCCGGCAAAATTACACCTCCCGTTGCACTGAAAGTAGAATAATGTCCGCACCAGCGCTTGATACTCGCCCGGGAAGCGGTGTTTCGCTGGCCGCATTTGTCGGTGATGACGACACCACCGCGAAGCTCAATAATATTGCCAATTTCCATTGGCCTGGCGCCGTCATCAACCGTGGCGGCTGCCATGACGCCGGAACATATCTAAAATCCGCCGCGTCACCCGATTTGTTGGTCGTTGATTTGGGCGAAAGCGAAAACCCGTTCGAAGATTTACAGCCCCTCGCCGAACTCTGCGATCCCTCGACCCAGGTGATTGCCATGGGGGTGGTGAATGATCTCGCGCTCTACAAGCAATTTATAAATGCCGGCGTCGCCGATTATCTGGTGAAACCGCTGAGCGAGGAGGATTTGGAGACCGCGTTGCTAGCGGCAACGTTTAGCGACGTAACTTCGGGCGAAAAATCGACCAATGAGCCGTCCGGCAAAATCGTCGTGACCATCGGCGCGCGCGGCGGCGTTGGCGCCTCGACGGTTGCGCTTAACGGAGCCTGGCTGCTCGCCGAAGAAATGGGCCACAAGGTCGCCCTGGTCGACCTCGATCTACAGTTCGGCACAGCCGCACTCTCACTCGATCTTGTGCCGAGCACCGGTATGATTGAGACCCTGCGCCAGCCGGACCGCATGGACAGTCTGTTCATGCAGAGCGCCGTGTTGCCGAAAACCGAGCATCTGTCCGTTCTCGCTGCCGAAGAAGATTTGGCCCGCCAGCTGGACCTGCACGGTGAAGGTATCGGCCGTTTGGTCGAGGAATTACGCAGCAATTTCGATTGGGTATGGCTCGATCTACCGCGGAGCCTTTGTCACCTGCACACCACCGTGCTGCGCGACGCCGCACATGTGCAAGTGGTGTCCGACCTTACGCTGGCGGGCATGCGCGATACCATGCGGATCGTCAATCTGTTCAGTAATATCGGCGGCGACGGCGAAATCGGCGTGATCATCAACCATGCGCGGCGCAACAAGGGTATGCCCAAGGGCGAATTCACCCGCGGCGTAGGTTGTCAGGTTTATGCGCAACTTCCCGACGAGCCAAAGGCATTGCAGGCGGCAACTGTCGGTAAGCCGCTTGCCCAAAGCACGGCAAAGGGCAAGTTCATAACCGAATTGCGCAAGGTAACCGCTGATATTGCCCCCACCGTCAAGGAGCCCAAACGCGGACTGTTTAGCAGTCGCAAGGCCAAATAGGAGTTCGGCTCGTGGGTTTTGGAAGACGATCAAACGATCATAGCGACAACGGATCGGCCGCCCTAAACGGGGCGCAGCCGGTAATGGCGTCGTTTGGTGGTGCCGAAACCATAGCGCCCGAGTCCGACGACAAGACAAACTGCGCTGAATTGGCCGAGCGGGTCGCCGACGGTATTGCCGATCGAAATGATGCGCCGGACTTCACCACGATGTCGCGCGCCGACGTCGCTAAATACTCAGCCGTGATTACCGAGAAAGTCCTCGGCAAGACCTATTTCAGGCTCAATTTGCTGGAGCAACGCGAAGTTGTCTCCAACGTCGTCAATCGGCTCTATATCGCACCTGTTCGCGATGAACCGGAGGAGACCGACGATGACGCTGAACTCCCCATCGCCGCCGTTTGGGGCACCAACGATCGCATGGCGGCGACCGAGCGCATTCTTAGCTCGTCGAGCGTCACGCTTGCCCGCAACAAAGTGCAGCCTGTCCTCTTCGAACGGATCGATATCAGCGCCGCTCTAACCCTGCCACGCGACGAACTGACCCGGCAAATTTCCGATATCGTCTTAGAAATTTCGCACGAAGAGAAATTACAGCTTAACAAGGCCGAGCAGGAAGACCTGGTAAAAGTACTGCTCGACGAGATGTTGGGGCTTGGCCCGCTCGAGCCGTTACTCGCCGACGAGACCATTAACGACATCATGGTCAACGGCCACAATCAGGTTTACGTCGAGCGCCGGGGTAAACTGGTGCTAACCGACGTCAAATTCCGCGACGACCGCCATGTCATGAACGTCGCCACCCGCATCGTGTCGCAAATTGGCCGACGCGTAGACGAATCCTCGCCTTTGGTCGATGCGCGCCTGGAAGACGGCAGCCGCGTCAATATCATCATTCCGCCGCTGGCCATCGACGGCCCGTCGATCTCCATTCGTAAATTCTCGAAGAAGAAAATCACGCTCGACGTGATGGAGAAAACGCAAAATCTATCTCCGGCCATGGCGTCGGTCCTCAGAATCGCCTCACGCGCGAAGTTGAACATTCTGATTTCCGGCGGTACCGGCTCGGGTAAGACCACCTTGCTCAACGCTATGTCGCAGATGATCGACCATGGTGATCGCATCGTGACCATCGAGGATGCGGCCGAGCTGCAATTGCAGCAGCCCCATGTGGTGCGCTTGGAGACACGGCCAGCCAATCTGGAAGGGCAGGGCGCTATTACCATGCGCGATTTGGTCAAAAATGCCCTGCGTATGCGGCCCGATCGCATCATCTTAGGCGAGGTACGTGGCTCTGAAGCGCTCGACATGCTGCAGGCCATGAATACCGGCCATGAGGGTTCCATGAGCACGGTTCATGCCAACAGACCCCGAGAGGCGCTCACGCGCCTTGAAAACATGGTCAGTATGGTCGGTGTCAGTTTGCCGCCGAAGGCGGTGCGTACGCAGATTGCCGCAGCCCTCGATATCATCATCCAAATTAGCCGTATGCGCGACGGCATCCGCCGTATCACGCACATCATGGAAGTCGTCGGCATGGAAGACGACATCGTGACCACGCAGGATCTCTTCACCTTCGACTATACCGGCGAAGACGCCGCCGGCACGATTCAAGGTGAGTTCAAATATACCGGCGTGCGCCCCCATTTCAGTACGAAGGCAGAGTATTTCGGCCTCGAGCGGGCGCTTCTCGAGGCGTTGCGTTAGACATGGGCGCGATTGGCGAGCTCCTGCGAGCGGGCGATCTGACGACGGTCGTCATCATTGGCGCCGTGATCGTGGCCACCTTGGCGATCGTTCTGGTCCTGGTCCTGTCTCTTTCGGACGAACAACGGCGTTCGCGCCGGCGCATCGCCCAAGTCGTCGAAGGTAGCCGGTCGATCAAACTCTCATCCAGTGCCGCGGCCAGTCTACGCCGTTCGCAGTACGAAACTTCGATGCCGACCGTCGAGCTCATACTGAAGCAAATTCTGCCCCGGCCCGAATTGCTACGGCAGAGACTGACCCGGACCGGTCGTTCCATATCAATCGGCCAATATGCCGGCGCCTGTTTGGTCGTGGGCATATTGGCCGGGCTCATCGCATCGTTCCTGCTTAACCGAACTTTGCCCCTATCGATCCTAATCGGCATCGGTAACGGCTTCCTTCTGCCGCATCTTTTCGTCGCCATGCTGACCCGCCGGCGCCAAAAGGTATTCACCGATCAATTTCCCGAAGCCATCGATTTGATTGTTCGCGGCTTGCGATCCGGCCTTCCGGTGATCGAATCCGTCAACGTGGTCGGTCGCGAAATGGACAAACCCATCGGCGTCGAATTCACCACCGTCGCCGACGCGGTGAAGTTCGGTATGACGCTCGAAGAGGCACTGGCGGATGCGGTGCCGCGCATCGATACGGCAGAGTTTAAGTTCTTCGTCGTTGCCCTTGCCGTGCAGCGTGAAACTGGCGGTAACTTGGCGGAAACCCTAGAGAACTTGTCGGACGTTCTCCGCAAGCGCCGACAAATGAAGAAGCGCATCAAGGCCATGGCGTCCGAGCCGAAGGCCAGTGCGTGGATCCTTGGCTGCCTGCCCTTCATCATGTTCCTCATTATTTTCTTCGTGAATACCGAATATGTAATGCAGCTATTCACCGACCCCCGCGGACACACGCTGATCACCGCCGGGCTGATTAGCCAGACCATCGGTACCCTGATCATGGCCAAGATGGTGAGGTTCGAGATATGACCCTGGGCGGCATATTAGAATCCATCGGTGGGGAAGGGTTCATCATTTGGATGACGGCCTTGTCCGTCTTCGTATCGGTGTTCGTGGTCTGGTCGAGCTTGATCGCACCGCGGCCATTACGGGCCCGCATCAAATCGCTGACCGAACGGCGCGACGTGCTGCGCGAAGAACGGTTGGAACTGCGCTCGCACCCGCTACGCGCCGGCATGATCGAGATCGCCAACTATGTGGTGAAGAAGCTCAATCTGCTGCGCACGTCGCAGACCCGCCGCATCGAAGACAAGCTGTTGCAAGCCGGCTTTCGCGGGCACAACGCGATGGTGCTGTTTCTGTTTCTCAAATTGTCGCTACCGGCGGTATTTGGCGTCGTAGCGGTTTTGATTTTCTACGTTCTGGAAATTTTTCCGGCGACCGATCTTACCAAACTGATGTTTTCCCTGGTCGCTGTCATCGTCGGCGCCTACGCGCCGGACGTGTATGTCTCGAACACCGCCCAGAAGCGCAAGCAGAAGATTCAGAAGGCGCTGCCCGACGGCCTCGACCTCATGGTTATCTGTGCCGAAGCGGGGCTCAGCGTGGACGCGACGCTCAATCGGGTGAGCACTGAACTTGGCTCTTCATGGCCAGAACTGGCCGATGAATTTGGCCTGACATCGATTGAGATCGGCTTTTTGCCCGATCGCAGTCAGGCCCTGGCCAACCTGTCCCGACGGGTAAAAATCGACGGCATCCGCGGTATCGTCAATACCCTGGTGCAAACCGAGAAATACGGTACGCCGCTGGCCCAGGCGCTGCGCGTGCTGTCGGCCGAGTTGCGGACCAATCGTATGATGAAGGCCGAGGAAAAGGCAGCGCGCCTGCCGGCGGTGCTCACCGTGCCGATGATCATCTTCATCATGCCGGCGCTGTTCGTCGTGCTGATCGGCCCCGGCGCCCTGCGCACCGTGGATGCCTTGCGCGCCCAAGGATTTATGTAAGCAGTCAGCGACAACAATCTGCGGCGGCTCGTACACGCACGCAAACAAAAGGCCCGCGATCTGCGGGCCTTTTGTACGCTCTAAATCAAAGGTATTTGACGCTTCGGCAGAGGAGGGGGCTCAGCCCCACCCGTCGTTCATCTGTTGTTCGAGCTTAGCGGATCGCCGAAGCGTTTTGGACCACCAGCCCACCGGCCGGCATGCCGCTTTCGGTCCGGGCACCAACCGCCGCAACCTTGGCGGCGTGATCGCGCATATCACCGATGAGACGGTAGAAGGTCAGATTGCGCTGCACCGATAGATCGTCCAGATCCTGTTGGCCCACCGTGCGGGCCTGTTCAGAGAATCCGGCGATGCCGTAGGCCAGCGCCAGGTTCTGACGGTGGCGAATGCCAGCGCCAGACATGTCGACGACCCCCTCGAGGATTTTGATCGCCTCAGTAGTTTCGCCGGACAGCGCTAAGGAAAGGCCTAAATTGTTGGAAAGCCGCAAACTGCCGGCCTCCAACGCCAGGCCACGCCGATAGGCATCCTGGGCCTGTACAGCGTTACCCAACATGTCGTGCGCAACGCCCATGCCGTTGAGCTGGGCCGCGGTTTCACCATGGACCTGGGAGCGCTCAAAATACTCAAGGGCCGCAATCGGTTGCTGCAGGGCTGTTAACGTGTTGCCATACCCAACCAAGGCGTCGAAATTGCGCGGTTCCAGATGCAACACCGAACCCCAGGCGTCGCCGGCCCGGCCGTAGGCGCCCAACTGGTTAAAAGTTTGGGCGATGCGGATGGTCGCCGCCATATTCTGCGGATCCAGCCGATGGGCGCGCTGATAATGGACCAGGGCGACGGACGGATCGCCGGCATCGCGGGCCGTATCGCCAACGCGGATCATGGCGGCTGAATCACCGCCCACCGTACCCTCTTGATGGGCCAACGGCGCACAAGCTGAAACCACCAGCACCGCGGCGATCGCGATCTGCATACGCGTGCGTTCAATCCTGTTTCCAAACACGGCCATCTCAAACTACTCCTCATTGGGATTATCGGGCCATAGTAAGGAGTGTTGGGTTAGCAGGCAGTAAATGCCAACCCCTTAAAATCATTGGAATTTATGTAATTATTCTGGCGTTACCCAATAAAAATATCGAATGAGTATTTGACGTCGAATATTTACCAACCTTCACCGTCAAAGCGGGGCGTCAAGCTTGGTTGCACCGACATTGCTTAACGCACCCAGCTGTCCAACCGGGGTATTTATCCCCAGAGATCTGAATAAGTGGCCGAATTCCGCGACGACACATAGGGGCGAATAACGGTTCTTTAACAAACTACAGGCTAAAACCTACCCATGCCTGATGCTTCAACAGATCTGATCGCCAACACTTATGGCGAAATCACCCGCCTCGTAGAGCGGCTTCACCGCCGTTATCTCGACGTGATCCGTTATGAATTGAGCAAACTCGGTATCGACGATATCAACGCGGTGCAAGCATTGTTGTTGATGAACGTCCAAGATACCGAAGTCTCGATCCGTGAGTTGGTCGATCGTGGCTACTACATAGGTTCGAACGTGACCTATAACGTGCGCCATCTGGTCGATACCGGTTATCTCATGCAAAACCGGTCGGAACGCGATCGGCGTTCGGTACGCATCCATGCGACCGAGAAGGGCAAGGAGATGTGCCGCGGCCTTCGCGATATGGAGATGCGTCACGCCAGCTCGATCAATGTCGAGCCCGACGATATCGATTCAGCCCGCAAATATTTGCGCGGCCTCGAGCGTGTCTGGTCCGACAGCATCCAATTCGGGCGCGGCTAAAACACTCTCAATTTTCTGATTTGGAAGACGGCAGGGGCGTGTCATTCGCCTCAAGCCGACGCTTGCCTATATCTTCTAGTCCTGAACCAAATAACGCATAATATATATTATGTTAAATATGGTTTATCATTCAGGCGCAGATATTTAGCGGCAATACCCGATACAGAACCCCTGCTGACCCGCCCAATCGCAGATTCTCTAAAATTCGATCTATCTAATGGGTGCTTGTGGAACTCTCGGCCGCCTGCTCCGCCAGGCTGAATCCACCCGAAGTCCAGGCATCGAGGATTGGCTTTAAGTCGTCAAATTGCCGGTAGCCGACGGTCAACGCGCCCAGATGATGATCTTCGCGCAATACCACCGTGGGAAACCCGGTGACGCCGGCCTGCTTACACCACGCGAAATCCTCCAGCGTTTCCTGCCGAATGGCGTCGGAGTCGAACGCCGCCTTGAATTCCAGCCCGTCCATGCCTTCACGCTCGGCATACGCCATGAACGTTTCCACCGACGTGGTATCGGTATCCTCGACGTAATAGCCCTTGTGGATCGACTCATAGAAGGACCAAACCGACGCCGGCTTGATATTGCGCACGGCCACGGTCGCGCGGCACGCCGGCTCGGTGTCCAGGACAAAGCCCTGACGGTCGAAAAAGGCATAGTTGAACGGCTGCCCGGTAGCCTCGGCGACATGCTCCCAATGGGACCGTATCGTCGCCTTATAATCCTCGCTCATGGGATCACTATCAAACGCATGCAGGCCGCCGACGACGACGCGCATGGGGGCCACGGCGTCATAATCGGCGCGAATGCGATGCAGTACCGGTGAAAAGCCCCAGCACCACGAACACATGGGATCGCCGACATAGATGATCTCTTTTTCCGCCATATCCGATTTACCTCCCGGCGCCATTGCGCCTCTAGCTTACAGGGGTCCGTGGCTAATTATCGGCCACCTCGAACACCATTCCGTCATAGGCCGGCTCGACTCCAGGCGGCAGCTTCTCCGCCAGGGTTTGGTAGTCCATCCGGTGGCTTAAATGGTTGAGCACCGCGTGCTTTGGCGCCACCCGATCGATCCATTCCAGAGTTTGGCTTAGATGGCTATGGGTGGGATGGGGCGTTTCGGACAGACAGTCCACAATCCACGCCTCAACGCCGTCGAGAACGGCGAATGATTCCTCAGATAAGGCTTTAACATCAGTGGAATAAGCGAATTTATTAAAGCGATAGCCCAAAGTTGGAAATCGTCCATGCTCCTGATGAAATGGCACAATATCGATGTCGCCAATACGAAATGGCCCGTCGATAACCTGTGCCGTCAGGCAAGGCCGGAAAAATTGTGGCACGGCGCCATAGGGCCTGAACACATAGGCAAAACGCTCTTTGAGTTCGGCCAGGGTTTCCTGACTGCCATAAGCGTCAATCGCGCCACGTTTGTAGTAATTCAGCCCGCGCACATCATCGATGCCATGTACATGATCGGCATGGGCGTGGGTGTAGAGGATAGCGTCAATATGCCAAACATTGGCCGCCAGTAACTGCTCGCGTAGATCGGGCGAAGTATCTACCAAAAGCCGAGTATTCTCGGTTTCGACCAGGATTGACGGCCGGCGGCGGCGGTTCCTGGGATTGGTCTCGTCGCAGCCGCCCCAACCGTCGGGGCCGGGCATCGGCGTGCCACCGGAACTACCGCTGCCTAAAACCGAGACGCGCAAGCCGACCTCCCTGCCCAAGCGGCCCTATTCGGCCCGCTGCGCCCGGCTGAACAGCCGAAAGAAATTGTCGGTGGTGAGCTCAGCCAGATCGTTTGGGGTAAGCGCCTTTATCTCAGCCAACTGCGCCGCCGTATGGACCACAAAGGCGGGCTCGTTGCGCTTTCCGCGATTGGGCATGGGCGCCAGAAAGGGCGCGTCGGTTTCCACCAGTAACCGGTCGTTTGGCACATCGCGCGCAATGGCGCGCACCTCCTCGGCCTTCTTGAAGGTCAGGATGCCGGAAAAGCTGATGTAAAAACCGATTTCCAGCGCCGCCTCGGCCAATACCCGGCCGCTGCTGAAACAATGCATGACGCCGGTAAAGGGCGCCACGGCGTATTCGTCGCGCAGGATATCGGCCATTTCGCCGTCGGCATCGCGCGAATGGACGATCAGCGGCAAGCCGGTCTCCCGTGCTGCGGCGATATGAGCGCGGAAACTTTCCCGCTGCGCCTCGCGTGGGCTGTGTTCGTAGTAATAATCAAGACCGGTTTCGCCAATGCCGACGACCTTCGGATGGTCGGCCAGCGCGATCAGCGTATCGGCGGCCTTTTGCCCCTCGACACCTGCCTCATGGGGATGAACCCCGACGCTGCACCAGATATTGTCGAACCGTTCGGCGACCGCCCTCACCCCCTCGAACTTGCTGAGATGGGTACAGATCGTGACCATGGTGCCAATGCCATTGGCGCCGGCGCGCGCCACGACATCCTCGATATCGTCGCCGAAATCCTCGAAATCCAGATGGCAATGACTATCGACCAGCATACTTATCCAGCCGCTTCTTCGTCGACGAAACGCGGAAAGACAGGGCTCGGCTTGGGCAATTCCGCCCCGGGCGTGACGGCAGGCTCGCTACCCAAGGCGGCAAACGACCTGGCATCGGCCGGGATGGCCAATTGGTCGAGCATGCTCGATGCGCTACCGGGCATGATCGGTTGGACCAGAATCGCCAAACGCCGAATGACATCGGCGAGCACGTAGAGCACCGTCGCCATGCGATCAGGGTCGGATTTCCGCAATTCCCACGGCGCCTGAGCATCCACATAGCGGTTGGCGTCTCCGACGATCTTCCAGATCGCCTCGAGGCCACGATGAAAGGCCTGACGCTCGAATTCGTCACGGACTGTCCCCAGCACATTGGTCGCAGCGCCAATAATCGTTGTGTCGTCATCCGTCAGGGGCTGTGGCTGGGGTACTTTGGCGTCGCAATTCTTGGCGATCATCGACAGCACGCGCTGGGCCAGATTGCCCAGATCGTTGGCCAGATCGCCATTGATGCGGCCGACCATGGTCTCATGGCTGATATAGCCGTCCTGGCCAAACGGCACCTCGCGCAGCAGGTAATAGCGCACCGGATCGAGCCCATAACGGCCCACCAGGTCGCCGGCGGTGACCACATTGCCCAGGGATTTCGACATTTTTTCGCCGCGGTTGAGCAGCCAACCATGGGCATAGACCCGCTTCGGTGGCGCCAGGTCTGCGGCCATCAAGAAGGCCGGCCAATAGACCGCGTGAAAGCGCAGAATATCCTTACCCACCATATGAAGATCAGCGGGCCAATATTTTGAATATAGGTCACTTTCCGTGTCCGGATAACCGACGGCGGTCTGGTAGTTGTTGAGCGCGTCGAGCCACACATACATGATGTGTTCGGGGTCATCGGGGACCGGAATGCCCCATTTGAAACTGGTGCGGCTGACCGATAAATCGTTGAGACCGCCAGCGACAAAACTGACCACCTCGTTGCGCCTCGTGTCGGGACCAATGAAATCAGGGTTGGCCGCGTAGAAATCGAGCAAGGGTTGCTGCCATTTCGACAGGTCGAAGAAATAGCTCGGCTCCTCGACCCATTCGACTTCCGCACCCGAGGGCGCGAGCCGATCCCCCTTTTCGTTCTTGGTGAGCTCGGATTCGGCGTAGAAGGCCTCGTCGCGCACCGCGTACCAACCGGCATAGCTGCCCAGATAGATATGGCCATTGTCACGGATCTTGCGCCACAGCTCCTGGGTCGAATGGAGATGGCGCGCCTCGGTGGTGCGGATGAAATCGTCGTTGGAATAGTTCATCTCCGCCGCCAGAGTGCGGAAATTCTCGCTCACCTGGTCGGTGAAAGTCTGCGGATCGACCCCGGCAGCCTGCGCCGACTTTTCGACCTTTTGGCCGTGCTCGTCGGTACCGGTCAGAAAATGAACGTCGTCGCCGTCGAGCCGGTGGAAGCGGGCCAACACATCGCAGGCCAGTGTGGTGTACGCGTGGCCGATATGGGGCTTGTCGTTGACGTAGTAAATCGGCGTCGTCACGTAATAGGGCTGGTCAGCCACTGCTTGATCCGTTTCGTTAAGGAGAAGGCAAAAGGTGGTAGTCAGCTACCGTCGTTCATATTATCGCGTGCCGCCTGCGCCTGCACGCGCGTCTTATGGCGGTTGCCGAACCAGACAATCGCCAGCACGGGCCACATGATGTAGATGTTCAAATCGGCCACAGACCGCGGCAGAAACTCGACAAGGAAATGGTCAGCCATGCCGATAACAATCATCGCCCACATCAAATAAGTGACCGGGGTCAAGTACCGCGCGAATAACTCCGTCATTCTTTCACTATTCATACGCCCATACTCCTTATCCGCCAGCCCCCGATTTTGGCGGGTCTCAGCCTCTTGCCGCAGAGGCCAGTTCGAAAAATGTGTTCAGAACCACTTGCTTGCGATCCAAACTGACGGCATCGGCCCGCAAGGTCAGCTCAGCGACTTTCTCCCACGCTTTGAGCCAGGGCTCAAGCCCACGTTGGGTTAACCTCGCCGTGAGCGCCGCCTCGCCGGGCACCACCTCATCGAGGGAATTGCCGCCTGCCCCTGCCCCAGCTCCGGCCGTCGCGCGGATGGCGCGCCCCATCCACCATTGCAGCAACGACAGAAAGGTTCGGTAAGCCGGTTCACCTGAGGCACCGCCGAATTTGTCCGCGGTCTTATGGAGTTGCACCGAGTCCAAGGCCGGCAGGCTTTCCAGCAGCCCGATCAGACTGCGGTAGAGATCGAGCCCACCGGCTTCGGCAAGGTCGAGCGCCCATCCCGGCGCGCCGTCGGCCAAACGCGCCAGAAGCAGGCGGTCGGCCTCGGATAGGTCGGGTTGCTGTGGCGCCAGAATGGTCGAGACCTGATCTTCAGCCAGCGGGCGCATATGCAGCGTTCGACACCGCGAGCGCACCGTCGGCAATAGCCGCGACGGCGCGTGACAGACCAGAAGCAACAAGGTGCGCGGCGGCGGCTCTTCGAGAATTTTCAAAAGCGCGTTCTGGGCATTGGGGTTCATGGCGTCGGCGGAATCGATGATCACCGTTCGCCAGCCACCCATGGCCGCAGTATGGCGCAGAAACTGGCCGACGGCGCGCACATCGTCTACCGATATTTCGGTCCGCAACCGGTGCGGCGGACGCGCATTGTTGCTGCGACGCACCAGCCGGCAATCGGGATGAGCACCCGCGATCACTTGGCGCACCGCCGGAAGTTCGGGGTCGGCGGCAAGCGGCCCCTTGCCTGCTCGGATGCCATCGGCGGCAACAAAGCGCACGAACTGCCAGGCCAGCGTCGCCTTGCCGATTCCCGGCGGGCCGCTCAACATCCAGGCATGGGCCAACCGCTCGCTGCGCCAGGCCTCAGCCAACGCAGCCGCCGCGGCATCGTGGCCGATCAGCGCCGGCGCCGCGCGGGGCGCTTCAATGCGGGCAATGATATCGTCGCTCACCGTTTAGCTTCCTGTTCCATCGGCCATCGACAAATCGTCGGCGAATTTGACTTCGACGGACGACCAGATACGCGCCGCCACATCATCGGCCGCGCCGGACGCATCGATGACCACGCATCGTTCGGGCTCGGCCGCGGCGATCTCCAGAAAACCAGCGCGCAAACGCTCGTGAAACGCCACATCCATGCGCTCGTAGCGATCCTCGGCGCCGGCACCAGTCCCATTACGCTCGCTCGCCCGACGCAACCCCTCGGTCACCGGCAGGTCGAGCACCAGGGTCATGTCGGGGTGAAAATCGCCAACCGCGGCGCGGTAGAGCGCGTCGATCAAGTCCCGGTCGATGCCATGGCCATAGCCTTGATAGGCCATGGTGGAATCGGCGAAACGGTCGGACAGCACCCAATGGCCCTGTTCCAGCGCCGGCCAGATGGTTCGAATAAGATGTTCGCGCCGGGCAGCAAAGTTTAACAGCGCTTCGGACATGGGGTCCCACCGGTCGGTATCGCCGGAAACCAGCAGCGAGCGAATGGTATCGGCCCCGGGCGCGCCTCCGGGTTCGCGAGTGGTGATAACGCCAACACCGGCGGCCTCCAGGTGCTTGGCCAAGCCCGCGATCTGCGTCGACTTGCCCGCGCCCTCGCCGCCTTCAAGGGTGATAAACCGACCCGGTTGCGTCTTCGCCATCATGGGGATGGAGGTCTCACACCGGAGGGCGCTGCGTCAACCGCTCGGCGCGCCGAAAATGATAAAGCTGATGGCGCTGCCGATACGCCCGAAGAACGCCTTCTGGCCAATATCCTCGGCGGCTAGGAGCGGCCGGCTGATGGGCTCGAAACCCGGCCCTATGATTTCGAGTGTGGCGACCTGCTGGCCCTTGGCAATAGGCGATTGTATGGGACCCTGATATTTCACCGTCACTTTCATACCCGTGCGTGCGCCGCGCGGCAGGGTGACGGTGAAGTCCTCTTCAAGCATCAGTTGTACCGACGGCTTGTCGCCCAACCACACATTCGCGGTTTCGACCGGCTCGCCCGCCTTGAATAGCGCCACATTGGTGAATTCGCGAAACCCCCAATCGAACAGCCGGCGCGATTCCTGGCTTCGGGTGCGCACACTGTCCATGCCATGGATCACCATGATCAGCCGCCGGCCTTTGCGCTCGCCCGATGCCGTCAGCCCGAACCCCGCCGCTTCCGTGTGGCCGGTTTTCAAACCGTCGGCGCCGACGCCTTGATACAGCAAGGGGTTACGGTTGCTCTGGACGATCGGTTTGCCGTCCAGGCTTTTGCCATAGGTGAATTCGCGCTCGGAATAATATTTGTAATTGTCGGGAAACTCGCGGATCACATATTCCGCGAGCTTGGCCATGTCGCGCGGGGTCGTCACATGATCAGGGTCGGGCCAACCTGTGGAGTTACGGAACACCGTGCCCTCAAGGCCGATTTCCTCACCCCGTTTGGTCATCAACTCGCCAAACGCTTCCTCGCTGCCGCTGATGGCCTCGGCAAATACGATCGAGGCGTCATTGCCCGACTGCACGATGACGCCGCGCAGAAGGTCCTCAACGGTGACCTCGTCGCCGACCTTCACGAACATCTTAGAGCCGCCCATGCGCCAGGCTTTCTCCGACACCGGCAGTTTCGTGTCCAAGGTGAAACTGCCGTCGCGCAACCGGTCGAACACGAGCAAGGCGGTCATGATTTTGGTCATCGACGCCGGGAACATGGTGGTATCGGGTTCTTTTTCGAACAATATCGCCCTGGTATCGAAATCGATCAGAATCGCCTGTTTGGCGCTGGTCTCGAATTTCGTCTGCGCAGCGACTGGCCCCGTAATAATTGCCGCGAGGACAAGCCCGGCAAGGAGGGCAAGCGCGCGCGTCATCTTCGTTCCACGCATGATCATTCTACGATGAGTTGGGCATCTGGTACCCCGGCGTCGGTCAATTGGGTCAGAGTCGTATCCGCCATGGCAACGGTCTGCAGCGGACCAATGCGCACCCGATAGAGTTCGGTGCCAGCGACCTTAAATCGGCTAATTTGCGTCGGACCCAGGTCAAACACGCGATTGCGCATGCGCAATGCATTTTTAAAGTCGGAGAACGCCCCGGTCTGCACGAAAATCCCCGTTGGGCTAACCGGCAAGACTTTCACTTCTTCGGACAGCACCGGCACTTCTGCAAGGTCACGGCTCTGTACTGTCACCGCAGGCCGCGGCGCGCTGTTCGACGCTTGCTGGACCGGCTGGGGTCCGGAGTTTGGCAACGGCGTCGCGACAACGTCTTGGCGCGGCGATGATGCGACCTGCGGCTGCGCAACTCTACTGCCCTTACGATTGATCGCGGCCAATTTCAACTGGCGGCTGTCATCGGACATGATTTCAACCCTGACTTTGGCCGTGCCGTTCTTCTCGAACCCCAACAACTGCGCACCCCGGCGCGACACATCGATGATGCGTCCCCGCGCAAAGGGTCCGCGGTCGTTCACGCGCAATACGATCGTGCGGCCATTCTCCAAGTTCGTCACCCGAACCGCGCTGGGCAGCGGTAAGGTCCGGTGGGCAGCGGTTACCAGATTTTGGTCGAAAACTTCGCCATTGGCGGTCGGCTTGCCGTGGAAATTAGGCCCGTACCAAGATGCGATACCAGTTTCCGTATATTCGAAATTCTCTGCCGGATAGTACCACTGGCCCTTAATCTGATAGGGCTTGCCGACCTTATAATCGCCCACCGGCGCCGGTTTAGCTTCGCCACGGGCGGTCTTGGCGGTGTGGACCAAGAACTCGGTCTCGGCGCAGGCTGCAAGCGCAAAAAGACTAAGAAAGGCAAGGACTAAGGAACGATTGTTAAACGCCATAATCATTTAAAAAAGCCATCTCAGATGGGTTGTTCACGGATGACCGGTTCGTGATTTCACTACCGGCCAGCGATTTTATCGGACAATAGGCCGACGGCTGTCGCGAAGTATAGCGAGCGGTTCCAACGCAACAAAGCACGATAATTATCATAGACGATATAGGCTGGGCCGCCGACTTTGCCGGGAAAGATCACCGAGGCCGGTATTTCGCGGGTCGGCAAATCAGTGCCGTCGGCGCGCCGCACGCCCAAGGCCTGCCATTCGCTCATCTGCTTGATGATCTTCATACTGGCCAGTTCGGGGTCAAACCCTTCGGGCAAACGCACCTCGCGCCCCCATGTGATGTCCGACTTCCAGCCCACCCCCGATAGATAATTCGCCGCCGAAGCGAAGACATCGGACGAGGTGGTCCAGATATCCTTGGCGCCGTCGCCGTTATAGTCATAGGCATAGTTCACGAAACTCGACGGCATGAACTGGCTCTGCCCCATGGCGCCGGCCCAACTACCCTTCATGTTCTCGGGCCGAATATGACCTTGATCGACGATGCGCAGCGCTTCGATCAACTCGCCGCGGAAATATTTGCTGCGGCGGCCGTCATAGGCCAGGGTCGACAAGGCGGCGATGACCGAGAACCCGCCGGTATTCTGGCCGAAATTGGTTTCGATCCCCCATAAGGCGACGATAAATCGCGGCTGCACGCCGAACTTGGCGGCGACCTCGTTTAATAAGGGGGAGTTCTCCGTCAACCGGGCGCGTCCACGATCGATGCGCGTATTGCTGACGATGCGGTCGACATATTGCTCGAAGGTGAGCGTCGATTCCGGTTGCCGCCGATCAAGCT
>JABDJY010000397.1 GCA_013003285.1 Alphaproteobacteria bacterium
AAGTCGGCGATATGCATGGAACCGCCCTTGGCGCCGCTGGTGCCACCGACGCGGCCGAACAATTCCTTCATCATCGCTTCGGGGTTGGCGCCTTTGGCGATGGCGTGACCGTGGCCGCGATGGTTCGACAGAATGTAATCACTATCGCGTAGATTGGCGCAAACGCCGGTGCCGATGGCTTCCTCGCCGATATATTGGTGGATCGAACCATTGACGAAGCCGGCGTCGAAGGCCACTTCGGCGGCCTCCTCGAAGGCGCGGATCAGCGACATGGTCTTGTAGAGTTCGAAGATACGCGCCGGTTTATTGGTGATTTTTTGGTCGGCCATGGTTTCCCGTTATTGTCTTTTTGTTGTCCTTGTTACGCGATGCGGTCGCCCTTTTTGATCGGCGCCGAGCGGCTATCGACCCCGGGCAGCATCTGGCCGGCGTCGCGGGTGACCACCACGTCGATCAGGGTCGGCCGCGAGCGTTCGTCGAGCGCCTCGCGGAAGGCGTCGGCCAACGTGTCCGGGTCGGTGACGCGAATGCCTTTGCAGCCTAGGGCTTCGGCGACCGTGGCGTAGTTCAGATCGGACAGGTCCGACGATTGGTAGCGGCCGCCGAACATGGCGTGCTGTAGGGCCTTGATATAGCCCGAGGCGGCGTTGTTCACGACGATCACGGTGAGCGGCACCTTCAGGCGCGCGGCGGTTTCCAGATCGCCCAGTGTCATGTTGAGGCCGCCATCGCCGGTCAGCGAGAACACCGAGCGGTCGGGCGCGGCCATTTGCGCGCCGATCCCTCCGGCGACGCCATAGCCGATCGAGGCCATCCCCCGGTCGACGATGAAACCGCGGCCGGCCCGTTTGGTGTCGTAGAGCAGGCCGGTCCAGTGGGCGGCGAACCCGCCGTCGGCGACAAGGATCGCGTCGTCAGGCAGCACATTGTTGAGCTCATGGCACATGCGCGCCATGTTCACCGGCTCTTCCTTCGAGGTCAGGCGGGCGTCCACGTCGGTGTGCCATTTGCTTTTGCCGGCGTTGAGCTCTTCGATATAGCCAGCGCGGCTGTCGCGCGCTGCTGCGGCACTATCGGACAGAGCCTCGCGGAGATCGGTCAGCCCCTCGCGTGCATCGCCCCACAGGGCCAGATCGGTATGGGCCCAACGGCCGATTTCCTCGGGCAGAATATCGAGATGGATGATCGGAATGCCCGGGCGGGGGATGGTGTAACGCTTGGTGGCGATTTCGCCCAGCTTGCAGCCGACCACCAGAATACAATCGCTGGCGTCGATCACCGCATTGGCCGTGCGGTCGTAGCGGCCGAACAGGCCGAGCGAGAGTTCGTGGGTGCAGGCAATGCCGCCCTTGCCCGATAGCGTGTGAGTGACGGGGATCGATTGCGCCTCGGCCAGCGTGGTCAGGGCATCCTGCGCGCCGGAGATATGGACACCGCCGCCAGCCAGAATGATCGGCCGCTCGGCGGCGGCGAGCATCGACGCTGCGCGCTCAATATCGGCAACCGCCGGGCGGGTGCGCACCGCCGGTACAGTGGTGGTTGCTTCGTGGACGTAGAGATCGTCGGCGTCGAATTCGAACACGCCGTGGCAGATATCTTCCGGCACATCGAGCAACACCGGGCCGGGCCGGCCCGAGGTGGCGATGGTATAGGCGTAGCGCACATGTTCGGGAATGCGCTCGCCGACCTCGATGCGGATCACTTCTTTCACCGCCGGGCGCAGCATTTCGACCTGGCGGGTCTCCTGGGTCATGTTCTTCCAGGCATGGGCTCTGTTGGTATCGCCGATCATGGCGATGATCGGGATGCCGGCATTCAGCGATTCCGTCAGCGCGGTCAAAAGGTTGGTGGCGCCCGGTCCTAAGGTGGCGTCGCATACGCCGGGCCGGCCGGTTACCCGTGACCAGGCGTCGGCCATGAAGGCGCCGCTGCGCTCGTCATTGATCAGGGTATGGGCCATTTCAAGGCTACGCACGGCATCGTAGAACGGCAGGAGCTGGAACCCGGCCATGCCGAACATCGGGCCCACATTATGGCGTTTGAACATCTCGGCGATGGCTTCGCCGCCGGACAGTTCCAGGCGCACATTGGTGCCGTTCGCCGTGTCTACATTCGTGTCGCTCATGAAATCCCCATTCCCTGTACCTGGCGGCTTTTCGCCTGCCTGTTCTTTACCCCGCGCGCGGGCAGGGTGATACTAACATCAAATCGCGGCGGCCCAATGGGGCTGATACCGCCTATTGACGAGGGGGAGACGGCGTGGCGCAAGACCAGGCAAACGAACCGGCCCGAATATTCGAGATGTTCCGTAAGATGCTGCTGATCCGGGCCTTCGAGGAGGCGGCGGGGGAAAATTTCTTCGCCGGTAATGTGCGCGGCTCGGTGCACCAATATATCGGCGAAGAGGCCATTGCTGTCGGCATCTGCGCCAATTTGCGCGACGATGATCTGCTGACCAGCTATCACCGGGGGCACGGCCATTCCATCGCCAAGGGCGCTGACCCCAGGGCGATGATGCTGGAACTGTTCGGCAGGGTGGGCGGCACCAGCGGCGGTAAAGGCGGTTCCATGCATATCGCCGATTTCTCGGTCGGCATGCTGGGCGCCAACGGGGTGATTGCCGATGGTTGCACCATATCGGTCGGTGCGGCTCAGGCGATCAAACTGCTTAAGCAGGATAAGATCGTCGTCAACTTTATCGGCGATGGCGGCATCAACCGCGGCCCCTTCATGGAGGCGCTCAACTGGGCCAAGGTCTATGAGTTGCCGGTGCTGTTTGTCTGCGAGAACAATCAGATCGCCGCGACCACTACGACGAAAACGGTTACCGGGGGTGACGGTATCGCGGTGCGGGCGGAAAGCTATGGTATTCCCGCCGTGACCATCGATGGCAACGACTTACTGCTGGTCGATCAGACGGCGGCAAGGTTGGTCGCTGAAATCCGCGGCGGCGGTGGTCCGCGGTTGATGCAAGCCATGACCTACCGGCTGCGCGGCCATTTCGCCCATGATAAGGCGTTATACCGTGAACCGGGTGAGGCCGAGGCCGCGCTGGAGCATGAACCGATCCGTCGTGCGGAGGCCTGGCTCCTCGAGCAGGGCATCTCCGAAAGTGAGATCGCCGGCGCCAAGGAAGAGGCTGACACCCGCATCGCGCAATATGTCGCCGATGCGCACGATGCACCCTGGCCCGATCTGCGCGCGGCCTTTACCGACGTACAGGATGTCGGCGCGCCCGAGATGGGCGAAAACCTGATGGGGATGGGCCAATGACTGAAATGACCTATGCCCAAGCGGCGCGCCTGGGACTGAAAGAAGAAATGGAACGCGACCCCAAAGTGTGGGCACTCGGCGAAGATCTCGGCTTCGAGGGTGGCATGGCCGGCCAATACAAAGATCTGCAGGCCGAATTCGGCGTCGATCGCATCGTCGATACGCCGATATCGGAGGCCACCATCATGGGCGCCGCCATCGGCGCGGCGCTCGCCGGGACCCGGCCCATCGCCGAACTGCGCTTTTCCGACTTCGCCATGTGCGCGGTCGATGAACTGGTCAACCAGGCGGCCAAAGCGCGCTACATGTTCGGCGGCCAGGCGCGAGTGCCCATGGTAGCCCGCATGCCGATCGGTATTCGCGGTGGCATCGCCGCCCAGCACTCCCAATCGCCAGAAGCCTGGTACACCCATGTGCCGGGGCTGGTCGTCGTCACGCCGGGGACCCCGGCCGATAATCGTGGTCTGTTAAAGGCGGCGATCCGCTGCGACGATCCGGTGGTCTATATGGAACACAAGGG
>JABDJY010000416.1 GCA_013003285.1 Alphaproteobacteria bacterium
CGATGAAGGGGGCCGCGAGGTGGGTCTGGGGCAGTTGATGTCGCGCCTGTCGGAAATCGAAGGTCTGGCGCGTCTGCGCTACACCACCAGCCATCCCCGCGATATGGACGAGGAATTGATCGCCGCCCATGGTGATCTCGACGCGGTGATGCCCTATCTGCATTTGCCGGTGCAGTCGGGCAGCGACCGGGTGCTGGCCGCCATGAACCGCCGCCACACGGTCGAAAGCTATCGCGACACCATCGCGGCGCTGCGCCGCGCACGACCCGATATCGCGCTGAGTTCGGACTTCATCGTTGGCTTTCCGGGCGAAACCGACGCTGATTTTGAGGCAACCCTGAACCTGGTGCGCGAGATAGAATTTACCCAAGCCTATTCGTTTAAATACAGCGTCCGGCCGGGGACACCGGCCGGCACCTTGGAGGATCAGATACCTGAGCCGGTTAAAGACGAACGCCTGGCGCAGTTGCAGGCGTTGCTGCAAGACCAGCAGAACGCCTTTAACGCGTCGATGGTGGGCGAGACCCTACAGGTTTTGTTTGAGCGCCCGGGCCGGCATGCCGGCCAGCTGGTCGGCCGCAGCCCCTATAACCAAGCCGTTCACGTGGCGGCGCCAAGCGAACTATTGGGCACCCTGGCCGAGGTTAGAGTTGATTCATGTTTGGCGCATAGCCTGGGGGGCGTGCTTGCAGAGACCGCCGGATCTTCGCCCGGCGGATCACGACTAGGGGTAGCGGAAGGGGTAAGCGCTTGAGTCCCTCTGAAACTGTCAGCGACGCGCCAGGCCGGATTCAATTCGACGACAACTCCCTATTGCCGGCGTTATTTGGCGACCACGACGAACATCTGTTGCAGATCGAACAACTGCTCGATGTGAAACTGCGATATCGTGGCAACGAGCTGGAAATATCGGGCCCCCAGACGTCGCGCGAGGTTGCCGATCGCGCCATCACGTCGCTCTATTCTCGTCTGAAATCAGGCCATGAAGTTGGCCCTGGCGACGTGCAGGCTGCGGTTCGCATGTCCAGCGGCGATGGCGATAACGGTGAGGATGTGTCCTTACGCACGCGCAAGCGCACCATCACGCCGCGTTCGCCCAAACAGGCTGAATATGTGCGCGCCCTCGACCAATCCGATCTGGTGTTCGGCCTGGGCCCGGCGGGTACCGGCAAGACATATCTCGCGGTCGCGGTCGCGGTGACCCATTTGCTGCAGGGCAAAGTCGATCGCATCATATTATCGCGCCCGGCTGTCGAAGCGGGTGAACGTCTTGGCTATCTGCCCGGCGATCTGCAGGACAAGATCGACCCCTATCTGCGGCCGCTCTACGATGCATTGCACGACATGCTGCCGGCTGAACAGGTTGCCCGCCGTATGGCCAATGGCGAAATCGAGGTTGCCCCCTTGGCGTTTATGCGCGGGCGTACATTGAGCCATGCCTTCACCATTCTCGACGAAGCGCAGAATACGTCTGCCATGCAGATGAAGATGTTTTTAACCCGGCTTGGCGAAGGCTCACGCATGGCGGTCACTGGCGATATGAGCCAAATCGATTTGCCGCCGGGCACGCGCTCGGGTCTCGGCGATGCGCTCGAAGTTCTCCAAGGCGTACCCGGTGTCAGCACGATCAATTTTACCCATACCGATGTGGTGCGGCATTCATTGGTCATGCGCATCGTGCGCGCTTACGAGGCGCGCGACGCTCAGAAAAAGGCAGCCGATACAAACCGTTGACCTTACCGTCTCCCCGCTCCGCAGATATTATCTCCGTCGACGTTGCGGCCGACGGCTGGCGGACTGGTGTCGTGGGCGATGCGTCGGTACTGGTGATCGCCGCGGCCCAGGCGGCCCTGGCGAGCGCGGGTCCGTCGAGCCCGGTCGAGGTCAGTGTGCGTCTGACCGGCGATAGTGAGATACAGACTCTCAACAACACTTATCGTGGGCGCGACGCCGCAACCAATGTATTATCGTTTGCATTGTCCGATGATGACGCCCACCCGGAGATTGAGACGCCCCTGATGGACGGTGTGCCGAGGCTATTGGGGGACGTTGTGGTTGCCTATGAAACCTGCGCCAGTGAGGCCGAGGATCAGTCGAAACCGTTGGCTGATCATCTGCATCACATGGTGGTTCATGGCATTCTGCATTTACTTGGTTACGATCATGAAATCGAAGACGATGCGGTGGTGATGGAAACGCTCGAGCGCAATATTCTAGCGGATCTGGGAATACCCGATCCCTACGCTCGCGCTGCCGCGTAGCAAGGAGCATACGACGTAGATGGCAGACCTTCCTCGTACTGGGAAAATAGGTGAACGCGGCGACCGATCGGATAGCGGGTCGGCGAAAAGATCATTCGGGGGGTGGCTGCGGGCCCTTGTGCCCGGCCGTAATGGCGAGGGGACCGTACGCGAGGTCATCGAGGAACTCATCGAAGACGTCGATGATGATTCGACACAAATCGGCGCCGATCAGGGCGCGCTAATCGTCAACATTCTGAAGCTACACGAGCTTACCGCCAAAGATGTCATGGTGCCGCGTGCCGATATCGTTGCCGCCGACATCGATAGCAGCCTCGACGAACTGGTCAACGTAATGGCGAAGGATGCCCATTCGCGGTTGCCGGTCTATCGAGAACAGCTCGATAGCATCGCTGGCTTCGTTCACATCAAGGATGTGCTGGTCGCTGTTCGCAACGCGCGCGCGGTGGCGGTAAAGGACATTGTTCGCGATATCCTGTTCGCCGCGCCATCGATCCGTGTGCTTGATCTGCTTCTCGAAATGCGGGCGCGCCGCACCCATATGGCAATCGTCGTCGACGAGTTTGGCGGTGTCGATGGGTTGGTCACGATCGAAGATCTGGTTGAGGAAATCGTCGGCGAAATCGAAGACGAACACGATACCGATGGCCCCTCCATGATCCGCCGGCCAGATGGCAGTATCCTTGCCGACGCCAGAACGGAAATCAAAGAATTGGAAAATCTGATCGGTGCATTCGCCACCGATGAAGAGCGCGAAGAAATCGATACCTTGGGGGGTATTGTTTTTAGTTTGATCGACCGGGTGCCCCGGCGTCATGAAATCGTCGTTCATCCTTCGGGCTTGGAGTTTCAGATCGTCGACGCAGATTCACGACGCGTCAAAAGGCTGAGCGTGCGTGACCTGCGCTCAGCCGGCGACGAATGACGAATTGTTTACCGAACGGGCCGAGCGGACGCGTTAAAGAACGGCCACGATGTTTACGCACCTCTATGACCGCACCCTGAGCCTCAGTCGCCAGCGCCGCACGGCGTTGGCGATCCTGCTGGGCGCCTTGTCGGCCTTGGCATTGCCGCCTTGGTACTTCGTGCCATTGGTAATCCCCTCATTCGCCGGGCTGTTGTGGCTGCTTGACGCGGCCGCGCAATCGCCGCGCCCCCGCCGCGCGGCATTTGTAACGGCGTGGTTATTCGGGGCTGGACACTTTGTGGTGGGCGTTCATTGGATCGTCGAGCCGTTCCTGGTAAATGCCGCGCGCCATGGTTGGCTGATTCCCTTCGCGCTGGCCGGTATGGCTGGCGGGTTGGCGCTGTTCCCGGCGCTTGCGGGCCTGGTAACGGCCCTGCTCACCCGTCGCTTCGCGCTTGCCGGCGTTGCCCGGGCGCTCACATTCGCTGCCCTTTGGGTGCTGCTGGAATGGGTGCGTAGCTGGTTGTTCACTGGCTTTCCATGGAACCTCATGGGCTATGTCTGGGCGGCGACGCCCGAGGTCATGCAGGCGGCGGCCTTTGCCGGAATATTCGGCATTAGCTTGTTGACGGTGGTGGCGGGCGCCATGCCGGCGGTGCTCGGGTCGGGCTCTGGTCGCGGCATGAGCTCTGTGGTCGCGGTCCTCCTATTCACCGTTGCCATGCCGGCAGCGATTTGGGCTGGCGGCGCGATGCGGCTCGATAGCGCGCCGGTTTACGACCCCAATGACACCACTGCGATGGTACCCGGGGTTCGATTGCGGCTCGTTCAGGCGAACATTCCCCAGCGCCAGAAATGGCAGCCACAATTGCGCGCTGGACATTTGCAGCGGCACATTGCCCTCAGCCAGCAGGCCTCGTCCAATCCGCCAACCCATGTCATCTGGCCGGAAACCGCCGCGCCATTCTTCCTGGCAAGCGATGCGGTGGTGCGCGCCGCCGTCGCGACGGCGGTGCCGCGCGATGGCGTGTTGATCACCGGCGCGCCCCGGCGCAGCAGCGAAACGGGCGACGCGCAGTTTTGGAATGCGGCCCATGGAATTACCGGCGATAGTCAGATCGTCGCCAGCTACGACAAGGCCCATTTGGTACCGTTCGGCGAATATGTGCCGTTGCGCGGTGTGCTGCCGCTCGACAAGCTGGTGCCCGGCCAGGGTGACTTCACCGCCGGCGCCGGTCGACAGACGATCGCCTTCCCGGGCCTGCCATCGGTCAGCCCGTTGATTTGCTATGAGGCAATATTCCCCGGCGCCGCGGCGCGGTCGGATGACCGGCCGGGCTGGCTGTTGAATTTGACCAATGACGCCTGGTTCGGAACCTTCGCCGGTCCGCAACAGCATTTCGCCATTGCATCAACCCGAGCGGTCGAAGAAGGTTTGCCCCTGGTGCGCGCGGCCAACACGGGGATTTCAGCGATCGTCGATCCTTATGGCCGCCCGGTCGCGATGCTGGGTCTTGGGGTGGAAGGCGTCATTGATTCCGGTTTGCCGCGCGCCTTGGAAGCCGCGACACCTTTCGCCCGTTGGGGGAATGCCATACCTGCGGGATTGCTGGCGATGGTCACATTATTGATCGTTCTGTTGCGGGTCGGTCAGAGTCCACCCGGTCGCGTGACAGGTGATTCCCCTTGACAGGTTGGTTGCTGGTTCTGCAAAACCGCCCGGCATAAATAGCCGCCGCGCAGGGTCCTTAAAGCGACGTACACGGGCCTCACCTCTGCTGCTTTGAAAACGAATGAAACGATAAGCGCATAGCGCAAGCCAGATCCGATAGGGAGTATCCGACGTGCCCAGCAGCAATTATCTCTTTACCAGTGAATCGGTTTCCGAAGGCCATCCAGACAAGGTCTGCGACCGCATTTCAGACGCGGTTGTCGATGCCTTCCTGACGGCCGACCCCCATAGCCGCGTCGCTGTCGAGACCCTGACCACGACCAACCGCGTTGTCATGGCGGGTGAGGTGCGCGGCCCGCAATCGGTAGACGCGGCGCAAATGGAAAGCATAGCCCGCGCGGCTGTGCGCGATATTGGCTACGAACAGGACGGCTTCCATTGGGAAAGAATGGACGTCAATTGTTACGTTCACTCCCAGTCGGCCGATATCGCCATGGGCGTGGACGCCGCCGGCAACAAGGATGAAGGCGCCGGCGATCAGGGGCTGATGTTCGGTTATGCCTGCCGCGAAACCGAAGTGCTCATGCCGGCGCCAATTTACTACGCGCATGAAATTCTGAAATCGCTTGCCGATGCGCGCCACTCGGGTTCCGAGCCGGGTCTCGGCCCCGATTCGAAAAGCCAGGTCACCCTGCGCTACGAAAACGGCGTGCCGGTCGGCGCGGCGTCGGTCGTTGTTTCGCACCAGCATGCGGAGGAACTCTCGCAAGACGATGTGCGCGAAATTGTGCGGCCGCACGTTACAAACGTGCTGCCCGACGGCTGGATGTGCGACGAGGATGAATTCTATGTCAATCCAACCGGCCGATTCGTTGTCGGCGGTCCGGATGGTGACGCGGGTTTGACCGGGCGCAAGATCATTGTCGACACCTATGGCGGCGCGGCGCCCCATGGCGGCGGCGCCTTTTCCGGCAAAGACCCGACCAAGGTCGACCGGTCGGCGGCTTACGCCACCCGGTATTTGGCCAAGAACGTGGTCGCGGCGGGCTTGGCGGATCGTTGCACGATCCAGGTGGCCTACGCCATCGGCGTGTCCCATCCGCTGTCGGTCTATGTGGAGACCTACGGCACCGGTAAGGTCGACGAGGAAAAGATCGCCGACGCGCTGCGCGACGTTATGGATCTGAGCCCCCGCGGCATTCGCGAACATCTGGGGCTCAACCGGCCGATCTATGCGCGCACCGCAGCCTATGGGCATTTCGGCCGCGAACCGGAAGCCGATGGCGGCTTCTCCTGGGAAAAGACAGATCTCGCCGACGCGCTGCGCAAAGCCTTTTAAGCGGGCGCTGCCGGCGGAGGCCGGTAGGTGATGATTGCCGACGAACCAGATGCCGACCCTCGTTTTCACGGCCGCCGCCGGGGTCGCCGCTTGCGCCAACAGCGCGAGGAATTGGTGGCCTCCCTGCTGCCGACCCTCGAACTATCGCTGCCTGCCGACGGTCGCCCGCTCGACCTAGCCGCGCAGTTCGCCCGGCCCGTCCGCGAAATCTGGCTCGAGATCGGATTTGGCAATGGCGAGCATTTGATCTGGCAGGCGCAGCAAAATCATGATGTGGGGATCATCGGTGCTGAACCGTACCTCAACGGCGTGGCCCGGCTGCTGTCTTATATCGCGGATGGTGACGTCGATAATGTGCGCATCGTGCCCGACGATGTACGTCCGGTCTTGGACCGGTTGCCCCAAGCCTCGATCAGCCGGGCGTTCATCCTGTTTCCCGACCCCTGGCCGAAACTGCGCCACCACAAGCGGCGGCTGGTCAATGAAGAGACTCTAAACCAACTGGCCCGTGTGATGAGCGATGGGGCGGAATTGCGGCTGGCCACCGATGATGCGGACTATGCCGCATGGATGCTGCGGTTTGGTTTGGCGCACGCTGAATTCGACTGGTTGGCCCAACGGCCCGACGATTGGCGCGTCAGGCCCGACGATTGGCCGCCGACTCGTTATGAGGAAAAGAACCGCAGTGGCGGTCAGGGGCCGGTTTTCCTGCGTTTTCGCCGCAAATCACGTGGATAGGCTAATTCCATTAGTAAGCTTGCGTTTTTAACGATCTGGCCTATATTTACGCTAACAAATCCCGGTTGCCTGGTAACAGGCAAACAAGGGGTGGCCCGGGAAAGCCGGCGCCACCTTTTTTATTGCGATTTTCCGGCCCGGTTGTAGAGGACCGGGTTGATGGAAGTAAACGAGACAAAGACCGAATGAGCCTTGTCAGCGATACGGTGCAGACTGATACCGTTCTGGAGTTGATTGAACCGTCCTTGATCGATCTCGGTTATGAGGTCGTGCGGGTCCGGTTCCACAGCGATGGCCGGGCGATGCTGCAGGTCATGATCGATCGCGCCGACGGGGCTGAGATTTCGGTCGAGGATTGTTCCTTGGTGAGCCGGACCATTTCGGTATTGCTCGATGTGGCCGATCCCATCACCGACCCCTACGAGATGGAAGTGAGCTCACCAGGCTTGGACCGACCGCTGACGCGGGCCAAAGACTTTGAAAGCTTCAGCGGTAGCGAGGCCCGGGTCGAATTGAAATCCGCCATTGAAGGAAGGCGCCGCTTTCGCGGGCGACTCCTGGGATTGGATGGGGATGTGGTCCGGATGGTGGTGCCGCTCGATGCGGTGGAGACCGAATTTGCATTGCCGTTCGAGGCGATAGAAAAAGCGAAAATTGTGTTGACCGATGAACTTCTCGCTGCGGCGCAGCGCGAACGAACCAACCAAGGGTAAAAGGCTATGGACGGAGGTCCCAGCAGGATTGAAATGTTGGCTGTCGCCGATGCGGTGGCGCGCGACAAAGGCATCGAGCGCGAGGAAGTGCTGGAAGCCATGGAGCAGGCCATTCAGAAGGCCGGGCGTTCGAAATACGGTCCCGAGCACGACATTCGGGTGACGATTGCGCGCGACACCGGGCATATCTCATTGGCGCGCTATCGCGAAGTCGTCGAGGAAGTCGAGGACGAGCATACCCAGTTGACCGTCGATCAGGCGAAACTGGAAAAAACCGATGCCGCAATCGGCGATTTTCTCATCGATGAGTTGCCGCCGATCGATTTCGGGCGTATTGCCGCGCAAACCGCGAAGCAGGTCATCGTCCAGCGGGTCCGCGATGCGGAGCGCGAGCGCCAATATGAGGAATACAAAGACCGGGCTGGCGAAATCGTCAACGGTCTGGTGAAGCGCGTCGAGTACGGCAATGTAACCGTCGATCTCGGTCGTGGCGAAGCGATCTTGCGGCGTGACGAAAGCCTACCGCGGGAGAACTTCCGTACCGGCGACCGGGTGCGCGCCTATATTTACGATGTTCGGCGCGAACCGCGCGGCCCGCAGATTTTCCTGACCCGCACGCGGCCGGAATTCATGAAGGCCCTGTTTGCGCAGGAAGTCCCTGAAATCTACGATTCGATCATTGAAATTCGCTCCGCCGCCCGCGATCCGGGCAGCCGCGCCAAAATCGCCGTGATCTCCAAGGACGGCTCGATCGATCCGGTGGGGGCGTGTGTCGGTATGCGCGGTAGCCGAGTTCAAGCGGTCGTCGGCGAATTACAGGGCGAGAAGATCGATATCATCCCCTGGTCGCCCGACACGGCAACATTCGTGGTCAACGCGTTGGCTCCGGCCGAGGTGACCAAGGTCGTGCTCGACGAAGACGCCCATAAGATCGAAGTCGTGGTGCCCGACGAACAACTCTCGCTGGCGATTGGCCGCCGCGGTCAGAACGTTCGGCTGGCATCGATGTTGAGCGGTTGGGATATCGATATTCTCACAGAGGAAGAAGAATCCCGCCGCCGTCAGGAAGAATTCAACACGCGCAGCCAAATGTTTATCGAAGCGCTCGATGTGGAGGACGTCATCGCCCATTTGCTCGTGACGGAAGGCTTCGCCTCGGTCGAGGAAGTAGCATTTGTGCCGCTTGAAGATTTATCGACCATCGAAGGTTTCGACGACGATATCTCCGCAGAGCTGCAGGCGCGTGCCCGTACATGGCTGGAAGAGCGTGACGCGGCGCTCGATGTCGAACGCAAGAAGCTTGGTGTGGAAGACGCCGTTATCGCGATGCAGCGTTTGCCCTTGGCGCAAATCGTCTTGCTCGGGCGTAAGGGAACGCGAACCGTTGACGATATCGCCGGCCTGACGCCGGACGAGTTGCGGTTCTTGCTGATGGATATCGAGACCGAGGTAAAGGTCGACGATTTGTGGGAGATGTCGGAGGCCGATGTGAGCCGCTTGGTACGCCATAGCCCGCTTCATGCCGATGACGCCAATGCCATTATCATGGCGGCCCGGCAATTGATCTATGGCGACGATGTGATCGCGCCCGAGCCGGAGCCTGAGGAAGGCGAAGGCGAGGAGGCTGAGGCCACGCCTGCTACACCGCAAAGCGAGGCGGACGCGTTGTTCAATACGCCTGCCGGCGTCGGCGAGTGACCCAAGGCCGCGCATATGTACGAAATGTCGGTAGCCGAAAACAGGGCAGAACGCCCCCGCTCGCGACGTAGCAACGCGCCGATGCGCCGCTGCATCGTGTCGGGAGACACGTTGCCGCGCGAAAGGTTGATCCGGTTCGCTGTGGGGCCGGACAACATAGTTGTGCCCGACCTTTCTGAACGCCTTCCAGGGCGTGGTTTGTGGTTAACCGGACGCCACGATATAGTGGCGCAAGCATGTGCCAGCGGGTCTTTTCGGCGTGCTGCGCGACGGTCGGTGACCCCGCTAGTGGGTCCGAACGGTGAGGAATTAGCTGACCTGGTCGATGCGCAATTGGCGCAACGTTGTCTGGATGCGCTGGGAATGGCGCGCCGGGCGGGTAAGCTGGTGGTCGGGTTCGACCAAGTGCGGGCGGCGCTGAAGAATATGGCGGTGCCTGAAGGTTCTAAGGGCAAGTCGGCAATATTGTTGACGGCTGAAGATGCTGCCGACGATGGCCGCAACAAGCTCAAAGCCTTGGCGGACCGAGTGGCCGAGAGCGGTGCGGCGCTAACCCAATTGGCATTATTCGATGCTAAGACAATGGGCGGCGCGGTAGGGCGTGAGCAATTTGTTCACGCGCTGGTCGAAACGGATACCGCAGGCGCACAGCTCTGTGCGGCGATGCTGCGGCTGGCCGTCTATCGCGGTCTGGCAGCGCCGGTGAATGCTGGGGGTTCTGATGTAGTGCCCTCAAACGTGGTTGATATGGAATAAAGCAATGGCAACGACGACTGAAAAAGACTCCGATAAGAAAAAGCCGCTGACGCTGTCGCGACCAGGCCGGCTGGAGCTTAAAAAGACCGTCGAAGGCGGCCAAGTTAAGCAGAGCTTTAGCCATGGCCGGTCGAAAACAGTGACTGTCGAGGTCAAGAAGAAGCGAACCTTCCGCCAGGATGCGGGCGGTGAGATGACCGAGGTTAAGGCGCAACCGGAGCTGGTTGAGGAGCCGGCGGAGGCGGCCGCGCCGGTCGAGCCGCAAGTTGAAGAGCCGGTGCGCGAAACGCCGCCGGCGCGTACCCTCACCGAGGCTGAACAGGCGACGCGCGTGCGCGTTCTCGAAGACGCCCGCAAGGCCGCCGAGGCCGCGCGCATCGAAGCCGAAAAGCGAGCGGCCGAAGAGGCTGAGCGCGCGGCAGCGGCGCCCGCGCCCGTCGCTGAAGACGAGCCTGAGGAAGTTGAAGAAAAGCCGGTTGCCAAGACCATCGAAGAATTGCGACGTGAAGAAGAAGAGGCGCGCCGGGCGGTTGAGGAAGAAGCTGCACGCGCAACGGAAGAGGCGGCACAGCGGGCCAACGAGTCAGCCCGACGTCGCGCCGATGCCGGCGCCGACCCAGAGCCCGCCGAGGAAGCGCCGGCTCGCGGCCGTGGCCGAGGTGCGGCTGCCGGCCGAGCGGAAGCACGCGCACCGGGCGCGAAACCAAGTACAGAACGCCGCCGGCGCAGTGGCAAGCTTACAATTTCAGAGGCGCTCGACGAAGAAGGCGGCGCCCGCCAGCGCTCCGTCGCGGCCTTCCGGCGTCGCCAAGAGCGCGAGCGCCAGCGGGTGCAGCGCGAAGCCGGGGGCGGACAAGCACAGCAAAAGATCGTCCGCGAGGTCCAGATCCCCGAGACGATCACCGTCGCTGAACTAGCCAACCGCATGGCAGTGCGCGGCAATGAAGTGATTAAGTCGCTGATGAAAATGGACATTATGGCGACGGTCAACCAAACAATCGATCAGGGGACGGCGCAGTTGGTGGCAGAGGATTTCGGTCACGAAGTGAAACTGGTGTCGGCCGCCGATGTTGAAATCGGATTGGGCGCCGCGGTTATCGATGATGAGGGCGTCGGGGCACCGCGCGCGCCTGTCGTCACAATCATGGGCCATGTGGATCACGGTAAAACATCGCTGCTCGATGCGCTGCGTGAAACCAATGTGGTCAGCCGGGAAGCCGGTGGTATTACCCAGCATATCGGCGCTTATCAGGTCGAGATTTCATCGGGTGAGAAAATCACCTTCCTGGATACGCCGGGCCATGCGGCTTTTACCGCGATGCGTCAGCGTGGCGCCCATGTCACGGATATTGTGATCCTAGTGGTCGCCGCCGATGACAGCGTGCAGCCGCAGACGGTCGAGGCAATCAACCATGCCCGCGCCGCCGGTGTGCCGATGATCGTCGCCATCAACAAGGTCGACAGACCGGAAGCCGATCCGACAAGGATCAAGAATGAGCTGTTGAACCACGAGATCGTCTCGGAAGAGATGGGCGGCGAGGTACAGTGCATTGAGGTTTCGGCGACCGAGAAAATAGGTCTCGACGCCCTGACCGAAGCCATCGTGCTGCAGGCGGAAATTCTTGAACTCAAAGCCAACCCCGACCGTATGGCCTATGGCTCAATCGTCGAGGCTAAGCTCGAAAAGGGCCGCGGCGCTGTCGCGACGGTGTTGGTCCAGGGCGGCACCCTCAAGGTCGGCGACATCTTCGTCGCCGGCGCCGAATGGGGTCGTGTGCGGGCAATCATCAATGATCTTGGGGACAATATCGACAGCGCTGGCCCGTCTTTGCCGGTTGAGGTTTTGGGCTTCAATGCGACCCCGCAAGCGGGTGACGATTTCTCTGTCGTCGAGAGCGAAGCGCGGGCCCGGGAAATCGCCGAATATCGCGCCGATGTGCTGAGAGATCAGCGCGCTGTGGCGGGTGCGCGCGGTACCCTGGATGAAATGTTCCAGCAAATCACGGCGGGTGAAGCGTCGTTGGTGCCGATCCTCATCAAGGCCGACGTGCAAGGCTCGGTCGAGGCGATTGTTGGTGCGTTGGAAAAAATGTCGACTGACGAAGTTAAAGTCCAAATTCTGCATTCGGGCGTGGGTGGCATCAACGAGTCGGATATCTCGCTGGCGGCAGCGTCAGGTGGGTTGGTCATCGGCTTTAATGTGCGGGCGATCCCGCAAGCCCGCGACCAGGCCAAACGCGATGGCGTGGATATCCGCTACTACAATATCATTTATAACGTGGTCGACGATGTGAAGGCGCTGCTCGAAGGCGAACTGTCGCCGACTTTGCAGGAAAACCATCTGGGCAATGCCGAAATTCGCGAGGTCTTCAGCGTCTCGAAGGTTGGCAAGGTTGCTGGTTGTATGATCACCTCGGGCGTTGTGAAGCGTGGCGCGAAAGTGCGCCTCCTGCGTGATAGCGTGGTTGTCTACGAGGGTGATCTGGCGCAGTTGAAGCGCTTCAAGGACGATGTGCGCGAAGTGCAGAATGGTTATGAATGCGGTATGGCGTTGGAGAATTACAACGACATCCAGGTCGGTGATGTCATCGAGTGTTACGAGGTCGAGGAAATCGCCCGTCATCTCGATGCCGGCTGAGCTACAATTGATTTGAATAAGTTTTGAATCCGCGGTTTGACGCGGGCGCACCGCCGCAAGCCGGGCTGACAAGCCTGGCGGTCGGCAGGGAAATTAGTGGCAGTTAAGCAATGAGAAAACGCGCAAATTCCGCGCGCAGCGGCCGAGCGCCGAGCCAGCGTCAGCTGCGCGTCGGTGAGGAAATTCGCCATGCATTGGCACAAATGGTGACCCAGGCCGATTTTCGCGATCCCGATTTGGCCGGCCAATCGATTACCGTGACCGAAGTTCGGGTGAGCCCGGATATGCGCAACGCCACGGTTTTTGTAACCCCGCTGGTGGGCGACGCCAAAACCATTGTGCCGGCCTTACAACGGGCGTCGAGCTATATTCGCGGCCAGCTTTCCAGTGCGGTGAAGCTGCGCCATACGCCAAGCCTTAAGTTCGAATATGACGATAGTTTCGATCAGGCCGAGCGCATCGGCTCCATTTTGGAGCACGCCGATGTAGCGCCCGACCTTACGGATGACGGAGATGGTAATGGGGCGTAGGGGGCGCCGCGGCCGTCCGATCAATGGCTGGATCAATGTCGATAAGCCGGTCGGCATGACCTCGGCGGCCTGCGTTAACCGTGTGCGCCGTGCCATTGATGCCGCCAAGCTGGGACATGCGGGCACCCTCGACCCGGCGGCCAGCGGCGTCTTACCGATCGCTCTGGGCGAAGCGACGAAGACCATGTCGTTTGTGGTCGATACCCATAAGCAATATGTCTTCACGGTGAATTGGGGTGAGCGGCGCGATACCGATGACGACCAAGGTCAAATCGTGGAGACCTCTGACGCCCGGCCTAGCAAAGACGATATCCGAGCGGCGCTGCCCGACTTTATTGGTGATATTAGCCAGGTTCCACCGGCTTATTCGGCAATCAAGATCGATGGCGAGCGCGCTTATACGCTGGCGCGGGCCGGTGAGGATGTGGCTTTGGCACCGCGCCAGATATCGATTGTGTCGTTCGAACTCTTGGATATGCCGGACCGAGATTGCGCCCGCTTCGCGGTAAAGAGCGGCAAAGGCGCCTATATGCGTGGGTTAGCGCGCGATTTGGCCATCGCGGTCGGCACCTGCGGCCATCTGTCGGATCTGCGCCGCAGCTCTGTTGGACCGTTTAGCGAAGACACTGCAATTTCACTGGAAAAACTTGAAGAACTTGGCCATAGTGCCGCCGTCTTCCCTATATTACTACCGATTGAGACCGCGCTGGACGGCATCCCGGCGTTGGCCCTTTCGGTTAAAGAGGCGGCGCAGTTGCGCAATGGGCAGGCGGTTCCGGTCATGCGTCCGCAGGACCGGGAGCAAATCGAGGCGGTGGGCGATGAAGGTATCGTCCTAGCCGTCGAGGCGACAACGCCGGTGGCGCTTGCTCGTGTCGACGGGATTCAAATCCGCCCCGTACGTGTATTGAACCTTTGATGCCGGGAGAAGATGCTCATGTCGATTACTGCTGAGCGCAAGGCGGAACTCATTAAAGAGTACCAAATGAAAGACAACGACACCGGTTCGCCGGAAGTACAGGTCGCAGTCTTGACCGAGCGCATTGTTAACTTAACCGATCACTTGAAAACACACGCCAAAGACCACCACTCACGCCGCGGATTGCTGCTGATGGTGGGTCAACGGCGTCGGTTGCTCGATTATACGCGGCGCAAAAGCGAAGACCGCTACAAATCATTGATCGAGCGCCTCGGCCTCCGCCGATAGCGGGGCTTACTTGAACGTGACGACAGTCACAATTTACCGATACGGTTGCGCAATTCGGCGTCACCGATCGTACCCGCGTGGATCCGCCACGCACGCGCCACCTCTGAAAAAATTAGCAAGTGGTGTTTGATACCCCGCCTGGGCGCGGGGCGGTCGTTTGGGAATGGCCCGGACGGCTGACGTATGTTGGGAAAAATATCTATGTTTGACGTTGTTCGTAAAGAAATCGAATGGGGCGGAAGGCCGCTCGTACTCGAAACAGGCCGGATTGCCCGGCAAGCCGATGGTGCCGTTATGGTGACCTATGGCGAAACATCCGCGTTGTGCACCGCCGTTGGTGCAAAAGCGCCCAGAGTTGGGTTGGACTTCTTCCCGCTCACCGTAAATTACCAAGAAAAGACATTCGCCGCCGGTAAGATTCCGGGCGGCTTTTTTAAACGCGAAGGCCGGCCGACCGAAAAGGAAACGCTGACGTCGCGGTTGATTGACCGGCCGATCCGGCCGCTATTCCACCCGAGCTTCCGTTGTGAGACCCAGGTGATCACCACCGTGGTGTCCCATGATCTGGAAAACGATCCGGATATTGTGGCGCTGGTGGGCGCTTCGGCGGCGCTGACGATTTCCGGCCTGCCGTTCATGGGCCCGATCGCCGGTGCCCGCATTGGCTATATCGACGGCGAATATGTGCTCAACCCGTTGGCGGACCAGATGGCGGATTCGCAACTGGATCTGCTTGTCGCCGGTACCCGCGAGGGTGTCCTGATGGTCGAATCGGAGGCCCACGAGCTCACCGAAGACATCATGCTCGGCGCAGTCATGTTTGGTCACGAGGCCTATCAACCGGTGATCGACGCGATTATCGAGATGGCCGAACGAGCGGCAAAAGAGCCGCGGCCGATCGAAGACGTCCCGCAAGAGGTGCTCGATCTGAACGAGAAAGTACGTGAACTCGGCGAGGCTGGATTGCGCGACGCCTATAAAGAGACCGTGAAGCAGGTCCGCCAGGAAAAAGTTTCGGCGGCCAAGAAAGCGGTGATTGAGCAGCTTTCCGAAGACGAACAGTCCATTGCCGGCGGCTCGCTCAAGGGTCTCGAGAAGGACATTGTGCGGCGCGATATCCTCGACACTGGTCAACGCATCGACGGTCGCGACACCAAGACGGTGCGCCCGATCGATTGTTTGGTCTCGATGCTGCCGCGTAGTCACGGCTCTGCCCTGTTTACCCGCGGTGAGACGCAAGCCATGGCGGTGACCACGTTGGGCACCGGCCAGGATGAGCAGATCATCGACGCGCTCGAGGGCGAGTACCGCGAGCATTTCATGCTGCACTATAACTTCCCGCCCTATTCGGTGGGTGAGGCGGGCCGCATGTTCGGTCCCGGCCGGCGGGAAATCGGTCATGGCAAACTGGCCTGGCGGGCCATTCGCCCGTTGCTGCCCGCCAAGGAAGACTTCCCCTACACCATCCGGGTGGTCTCCGAGGTTACCGAATCGAACGGTTCGTCCTCCATGGCCACCGTTTGCGGCAGCTCGCTGTCGATGATGGATGCCGGGGTGCCGCTGAAGGCGCCGGTGGCCGGTATCGCCATGGGCCTGATCAAGGAAGATGACGGTTTCGCCGTGCTGTCCGATATTCTCGGCGACGAGGATCATCTGGGCGACATGGACTTCAAGGTGGCGGGGACCGAAACCGGTATCACCTCGTTGCAGATGGACATCAAGATCACGTCGATCACCGAGGAGATCATGCAGATCGCGCTCGGTCAGGCGCGCGATGGCCGGCTGCACATCTTGGGCGAAATGTCGAAGGCATTGACCCAGTCGCGCGAGGAGCTGTCCGAGCATGCCCCGCGTATCACCACCATGAAGGTGCCCACCGATAAGATCCGTGACGTCATCGGCACCGGCGGTAAGGTCATTCGCGAAATCTGCGAAGAAACCGGCTGTAAGATCGATATCGATGATGAAGGCACGATCAAGATTGCCTCGACCGACGGCGATGCCGCGGCCCGGGCGATGGATTGGATTCGAGGCATCACCGCCGAACCGGAGGTGGGCGTTATCTACACCGGTAAGGTCGTCAAGGTGATGGACTTCGGGGCTTTCGTGAACTTCCTCGGTCCCAAGGACGGTCTGGTCCATATCTCCGAGCTCAAGAATGAGCGCGTGGGAACGGTGACCGAAGTGGTCAACGAGGGCGACGAGGTGAAGGTCAAGGTGATTGGCCTCGATGATCGCGGCAAGGTGAAGCTGTCGATGCGCGTCGTCGATCAGGAAACCGGCGAAGAGCTGGAAGACACGCGTCCGCCGCGCGAACCCCGTGAGGGCGGCGAAGACCGGCCGCGCCGGCCGCGCAAACCGCGGGACGCCGCCGAATAAGCGAACGTCACAGCGCTAAAACGAAGACGGCCCCGGAGAAATCCGGGGCCGTTTTTTTGTGCGTAAGGGACGTTTTCTAATTGCCGTTGCCGCCATTATCGCCGTTTTCCGGCGTTGGCATGCCCACGGCGTTGAAGCCGCAATCCACATAATGGACTTCGCCGGTGACCGCGCCCGACAGGTCGGACAACAGGTAAAGCCCAGCGCCACCGACATCGTCGAGCACCACATTGCGGCGTAATGGCGATACCTCGCGGTTATAGTTATAGACTTGGCGTGCGGAACCTACGGCGGAACCCGCCAGAGTGCGCATGGGCCCGGCGGAAATGGCGTTGACGCGGATGCCGTCGGGGCCGAGATCGGCGGCGAGATAGCGCACCGAGGCCTCCAGCGCCGCCTTGGCGACCCCCATGATGTTGTAGTTCGGCATGACCTGCTGGGCGCCGTGATAGGTCAGGGTCACCATGGCGCCGCCATCGTTCATCAGCCGGGCCGCGCGCTGGGCGACGGCGGTGAAGGAATAGCAGGAGATGTTCAAAGTATTGAGGAAATTTTCCTGACTGGTATCGACGTACCGGCCCTTCAGCTCTTCCTTGTCCGAATAGGCGATGGCGTGGACGATAAAATCGAGCCCGTCCCAGGCGTCGGCAATTTCCGCGAAGGTTCGGTCGAGACTGTCCGGGTCGGCGACATCGCATTCGACCAGAGCCGCCGCGCCGACGGATTCGGCCAGCGGCGCCACCCGCTTGGCGAACGAATCCGACTGATAGGTAAAGGCCAGCTCGGCGCCCTGCGAGGCGGCGGCCCGGGCGATTCCCCAGGCGATCGAATGATCGTTGGCGACGCCCATGATCAGGCCGCGCTTGCCGGCCATCAGGGTGCCGGAGGCCGGCAGCCGGGTGGCGCTGACCCGCTCGGGCTTCGACGCCGGCGCGACCGGCGGTGTGGGGGCGAGTGCGTCAGCCATCGTAGCGCTTGAAGGCTAGGGTTGCGTTGGTGCCGCCGAAACCGAAGCTGTTCGACATGACACAATCAAGGCCGGCATTGTCGATCCGCTGAGTGACAATCTCGGCGTCGCCGGCCTCTGGGTCCAGGTCGTCGACATTGGCCGAGGCGGAGATGAAGTCGTTATCGAGCATGAGCAGCGAATAGATCGCCTCATGGGCGCCGGTCGCGCCCTGGCTGTGGCCGGTCAGGGACTTGGTCGAGGAGATGCGTGGCCGGTGCGCGCCAAACACCTCGGCGATGGCATTCAGTTCGGTCATGTCGCCCGCCGGAGTCGAGGTGCCATGGGCGTTGATATAGTCGACAGCGGTATTGCCCAGATCCTTGGTCGCCATTTGCATGCAGCGCACCGCGCCCTCGCCCGACGGGGCCACCATATCGACCCCGTCCGATGTGGCGCCATAGCCGGCGACTTCGCCATAAATCTTCGCGCCGCGCGCCTTCGCCCGCTCCAGTTCTTCCAGAACGACGACGCCGGCGCCGCCGGCGATAACGAAGCCGTCGCGGTTGGCGTCGAAGGGCCGCGAGGCCTTTTCCGGCGTGTCGTTATATTTCGATGAGAGAGCACCCATGGCGTCGAACAGGACGGTGAGGGTCCAGTGCAGCTCTTCGCCGCCGCCAGCAAACACAACGTCCTGCTTGCCCCATTGGATCAATTCGGCGCCGTTGCCGATGCAGTGGGCGCTGGTCGAACAGGCCGAACTGATGGAATAGCTGAGGCCGCGCATGTGAAAGGCGGTCGACAGATTGGCCGAATTGGTCGAGCACATTGCCTTGGGAACCGCATAGGGCCCGACCCGCTTGGCGCCTTTTTCGCGCGCCGTGTCGGCGGCGGTCACCAAGGCCGATGTGGATGGTCCGCCGGAGCCCATGACCAGGCCGGTGCGCTCATTGGTGACGTCGCCATCGTTCAAGCCGGCGGCGGCGATGGCTTCTTTCATGGCGACGTAATTATAGGCCGACCCGTCGCCCATGAAGCGGCGCAGCTTGCGGTCGATATGGTCGTCGAGATCGATATTGGGGGCGCCGTGGACATGGCTGCGGAAGCCGCGTTCGGCGTAATCTTCACAGAACACGATTCCCGAGCGGCCATCGCGCAGACTGGTCACCACTTCGTCGGTGTTGTTGCCCAGCGGCGAGACGATGCCCATGCCGGTGACGGCGACGCGGCGTAATTCAGGCATTACGCACCTGCCTTTTCACCTTCGGGGAACAGGCCCACCCGAAGGTTTGTTGCTTCGTAGACACGTTCGCCATCGAGTTCCGCATAACCGTCGGCGATGGCCAGCGTGAAGGCACGCTTGATGACTTTGCGAACGTTGATGTGGTAGCGCAGAACCTTGCCGCCCGGCTTCACTTCGCCGGAGAATTTAACTTCGCCGACCGATAGGGCCCGGCCCGGCCCGGGACGCTTCAGCCAGCCGAGGAAGAAACCGAGCATTTGCCATAGCGCATCGAGCCCCAGACAGCCCGGCATCACCGGGTCGCCTTCAAAGTGGCATTGGTAGAACCAGAGATCGTCGGTGATATCGAGTTCGGCGATGATCTCGCCATTACCGTGTTCGCCGCCACTGTCGCTTATGGAGACGATGCGATCGAACATCAGCATCGGCGGTAGCGGCAGGCGGGCGTTACCCGGACCGAACAGCTCGCCATGGGCACACCGCAATAGGTCTTCGTAGGTGAAACTAGATTTCGACGAAAGTTCATCCATACTATTCAACTCGATACGTCCGCATCATTATGCGCCACAGGGCAGGTTTGCGGCGCACTGTAACGCAGAACGCCTGTTGTCAAAACCAGACTTTCGCGTCGATGGCGCCCAAGCTGAACATAGCGCCTACACAGCGTGCGCCGATAGTGCGAGCAGCACGCCTTCGACATTAGTTGGTGGTTCGCAGCTGACGAAAAATACACTGAATATTATGGAGTTAACCAACTGTTTTGAAAAACGCCCCTTTACATCAATCCGCAATGATACATATGTTTAGCCATGACAAAGCAGACCCCAGCGCGGCCAGAACGGCCCTTTGCAGATGCGCTTCGCCGTCTCAAAAAGGCCGAATTGCGTCCCACGCGGCAGCGCCTGGCGCTTGGTAAGTTACTGTTCGATGGCGGCGACCGGCATGTAACGGCCGAGAATTTACACGACGAGGCGACCGGCCACGGTATCCGGGTCTCTTTGGCGACGGTCTACAACACCCTCAATCAATTCACCGCCGCCGGTCTGTTGCGCGAAGTTGTCGTCGCGCCGGGGCGCTCTTATTTCGATACCAATATCACCGACCATCATCACTTCTTTTACGAAGACGATGGCGCGTTGGAAGACATTCCCGGTGATGCGATTACGCTGGCCACACTGCCCGAACCGCCGGTGGGCGCACAGGTAGAGCGCGTTGATGTAGTGGTTCGTCTCAGCCGCACCGCGCCCGCATCCGACTGAAAACCGGCTAAAATAAAACACATAAAATAAAATACCTATCTTGCGGTTTAGAATGTATCTAAACTGTTGACAGGGGCGTTGTGCTACGCCATATTGTACTTAAGATCAAAAAGGGGCTGCTGTGCCGCTATTGCGACAGCAGGTGTTATTTTAAAGTTCCAGACCAGGGAAAGGAGAGTGCGATGTCACTCAAGGGCAGCAAGACAGAAGGTAATTTAAAAGACGCCTTCGCCGGTGAAAGTCAGGCTAACCGGCGCTATCTTTACTTCGCGCAGAAAGCCGATGTCGAAGGTTATAACGATGTCGCCGCCGTTTTTCGGTCGACCGCCGAAGGCGAAACCGGGCATGCGCACGGCCATCTCGAATTCCTCGAAGAGACCGGCGATCCGGCGACCGGCCTGCCGATTGGTAATACGTCGCAGAATCTTGGCGCGGCTGTCGCTGGCGAGACCCACGAATATACCGACATGTATCCGGGTATGGCGCGGACCGCGCGCGAAGAGGGTTTCGAGGAAATTGCCGACTGGTTTGAAACGCTGGCCAAGGCGGAAAAGAGCCACGCCGGTCGTTTCCAGAAGGCGCTCGACGAACTCGACTAGCGTCCTATCGGTTACCTGCCGCGGGTGGGGTCGCGCGCCATCGCCCGATCCCAACCGCGGTTTACCGGTTTAGTTTTTGACCTGAGTTTTGATCTGCCGGATACTTGGCCGGCGGTGACCAAGGAAGGTGTGCCATGGCGACCAGTGGTGACAATGATGGATCGGTAACGGCGCCCGGGGAAGGCGGCCTTGGTGCGCCGACCCGCCACCCGATCGCCTGGCAAGATCCCGATTTTCTTGACCCGGAAAAACTTGATGCAGAGCTGCGCCGGGTATTCGATATCTGTCATGGCTGCCGCCGCTGTTTTAATCTGTGCGACAGCTTCCCGCGCCTGTTCGACTTGATCGACGAGGCCGAAACGGGCGAACTCGATTCGGTCGATTCCAAAGATTTCAAGCCGGTCGTCGATGCCTGCACCCTGTGCGACATGTGCTTCATGACCAAGTGTCCCTATGTGCCACCGCACGAATTCAACCTCGATTTTCCCCATTTGATGCTGCGCTACCGGGCCCTCGAGAATGAACAGAAGAAAGTCCCCTTTGCCCAACGCCAGCTCGCCAAGACCGACCGGAATGGCATTTTGGCGGAGCCGGCCTCGGGTCTGGCCAATTGGGTGTCTAATGTCGATAACAAGCTAACGCGCCCGGTGTTGCAGGCGGTTGCCGGTATAGACAAGCGGGCGGCTTTGCCGAAATTTCACGGCAAGACTTTCACCGCCCGGGCGCGGTCCGGCGCACCGGAAATCAACGCCGAAGCACCCGCCCATGGGCGCAAGGCGGTCCTCTACGCCACTTGTTTCATCAACTACAACAACCCCAAAATGGGCGAGTTGACCCGTCAGGTGCTGGCCCATAACGGGGTCGCCACGGAGGTTGTCTATCCGAGCTGTTGCGGTATGCCGCAGCTCGAACAGGGCGATCTGGCCAAGGTGGCGGAAAATGCCCGCAAGGTCGCCGGTGAGATGCGCCAATGGATCGATGATGGCCATGACATCATCGCGCTGACGCCGAGTTGTGCGTTGATGTTGAAGTTCGAATGGCCGCTGATCGTCCCCGACGATGAGGATGTGCGACGGCTGGGCGCCGCTACCCGCGACATCTCGGAATATATCGTCGATATCTCGCGCAACGAAGGCCTGGCCGACGGCCTGCAGTCACTCCCCGGCGGCGTGGCGTTGCATTTGGCGTGTCATGCGCGGGCACAGAATATGGGCCAGAAGGCTGCCGAGTTGCTGCGCCTGATCCCCGATGGCGACCTCAAAGTTATCGAGCGCTGCTCGGGCCATGGCGGTTCCTGGGGAATTTATAAGGAAAATTTCGACACCGCCCTCAAGGTTGGCCGTCCGGTGGCGCGTCAGGCCGCCGATAAGCCCCTCATTGCGTCGGAATGTCCCCTGGCGGCGGACCATATCCTGCAAGGGGTAGAATTCCAGGCGGCGAAAGCCGCCGGCACAGACGATGCTGACGGTGCGGAAAAACCACCAATACCCTCGCGCACCTATCATCCGATGGAATTGTTCGCCATGGCCTATGGCTTCGACGTTGAGACCGGCGCGGCGAAAGGCTAGGTGCACATGATCGGCAAACACGAAATCACCCGCGACGCCATCATGGCGATGGATGCCTACGCCGCCGAGCGTCGGGAACGGCGCCGCGAAGCCGTCGCCCTCAAGCGCAACCGCCGCATGGAAGTGGGCCCGGTCGCGGCGTTCTATTTTGAGAATTACGCCACCATGTGGCACCAAGTGCACGAGATGCTGCACATCGAGAAGGGCGGTGAGGCCCAGATCGCCGATGAGCTAGCCGCCTATAACCCTTTGATTCCAAAGGGAAGAGAACTGATCGCCACGGTCATGTTCGAAGTCGATGACGAGGTGCGACGGCGTAACTTTCTCGGCCGGTTGGGCGGCATCGAAGAAACCGCGTTCCTACGGTTTGGTGGCGAGAAACTGTCCGGCGTGTCGGAGGCCGATCTCGATCGCACCACGGCCGATGGTAAGGCCAGCGCGGTGCAATTCATCCATTTCCCGTTCACCGATGCTCAAGTCGCGGCGTTCAGAACCGCTGGCGCCGAGGTGATCATCGGGTTCGACCATCCCAATTACAGCCATATGGCGGTAATGCCGGAAGCGGTCCGCGCGGCGCTGGCAGAAGATTTTGACTGAAGAATTCGACGGGGGACGTTAGCTCGCCGGTCGGTTAATACTGGAATTCGTCGGGCAGGATGCCCCACAGCACGTCCTGCGGCATCCAACCGGTAATGCGGTGGCTGTCGACGGTGATGCGGCACCACCCCTCTTCGCAACCCATCAAGCTGGCGATTACGCCGGGTTCGACGAAGGCGGCAATTTGTGCGGCTTTGCTGGGCTCGCGGTAAATCCGGTCTTCCCGGCCAGCGATCGACACGGTGCGCTTGCCTGACAATAGCGATTTATGGATCCAGCCCGACGTGCCGTCTTGCGTGCGTACCTGCCGCCAACCTCCGAACTCGCCCACGATCTTGATGGGCAGTTCGGCGCGCGTATACACCCAATCGATGGGATAGCGGCGGCCCGGCCCGGTGCGCAGATTCACCGCGTCGGCGCGTAGGCTGACGAAGCGCGGCAGCGGCTGGCCGCTTTCCGATTGCGCGGCAGCCGGCCCGGCGGCAAACAACAGTGCGGCGGCGAGTACGCCCCCTAGCCAGCGCGCTGATATGGTATTCGGCAAATTCATGGTTAATAGCCCTACATAATTTATCCCCAGCGGGTCAAGTATTTGATTTAATTCATTATTGCTGTGCGCCTTGCGTCCCCCTACCCAACGCGGATAAATGATCCGGTGCGGCGCGGACGACATTGAGGGTCGCTCGGTATAAAAGCACCGGCACGCGAAGGGGGCTATGGCAGCTAGCAAACCATTGGTAATCGTCACGCGCAAACTTCCCGAGGCGACTGAGATGCGCCTGAAGGAGTTGTTCGACGCGCAGCTGAACGATGACGATAAGCCCATGAGCCAAGATCAGCTCATGGACGCCGTGCGCGTGGCGGATGTGCTGGTGCCGACCGTGACCGACCGCATATCGGCCGAGGTGATCGCGGCCGCCGGCGACCGGCTGAAGCTGATCGCCAATTACGGCAATGGGGTCGACAATATCGATCTACGCTCGGCCCGCGAAAAAGGCATCACCGTCACCAACACGCCGGGTGTATTGACCGAAGATACCGCCGACATGACCATGGCGCTGATCCTCGCCGTACCGCGACGTCTCTATGAGGGCGCGCAAGTGATCCGCTCGGGCGCGTGGACCGGCTGGTCGCCCACCTTCCTGCCGGGGCACCGTATCTGGGGTAAGCGTTTGGGCATTATCGGCATGGGCCACATCGGCACCGCGGTGGCGCGCCGGGCCCGCGGCTTCGGCCTCAAGATCCACTACCATAACCGGCGGCCCGCCCATCCCGATCTGGAAGCCGAATTAGAGGCGACCTATTGGGACTCCCTCGACCAGATGCTGGCGCGCGTCGATATCGTCTCGGTCAATTGCCCGCACACGCCGGCGACGTTCCATCTGTTGTCGCGCCGCCGCCTCGAACTGCTGCAGCCCCATTGCTATGTGGTCAACACCTCGCGCGGCGAGGTCATCGACGAGCGCGCTCTGGGCGACCTGATCGCCGATGGCCGCATCGCCGGCGCCGGGCTCGATGTGTTCGAACACGAACCGGCGGTCGATCCCCGCCTGACCGCCGCCGACAATGTCATCCTGCTGCCCCATCTGGGGTCGGCCACCATCGAAGGCCGGCGCGAGATGGGCGAGAAGGTCGCCATCAACATCCAGACCTTCGTCGACGGCCACACCCCACCCGACCGGGTGCTGGAGACGATGTATTAGGCTGACCTTCTCCAGGCCTGTCCCATCCTGCCAAAACGTCAATGCCCACCGTGCGCGTCGCCCTTCATGTTGTGCGGGCTGTCGCCGCTTGGGATCTTGGCAGGGGCGGTGGGCGCATAGCCGCGCAGGTTTTTATAGGCCGCGGTCTGTTCGGTGGTGAGCAGTGGCGGTGTCTTGAAA